>JALNZF010000010.1 GCA_023229435.1 Nitrospirota bacterium | reverse complement strand
CCTTATCAGCTTTGGGACTGGATGTCATACGACTGGGATGGGGACGGCATAAACGGTTATCCCCTGGTGGACGGCGCGTTTGCGGGTGCGTGGGCTGTAAACTTCAATGTGATGGGTGGTCTTTGAGACGGTTGGAAGACGCGCTGCAACGATAACAACGTTTGAACGAACAACACCTGTGATCCGGCATCCGGCGCCTGTCAGTAATATGCCGGGTCAGGAAAGACCCCGGTGAAGGTCATCAGTTCATTCAATGGGCAGCGCCTCTTTTAGAGGCGCTGCCTTTATTGTCATTGTTTAAGGTGAATAGCACACTCCGGTTTCTAACGCCAGAAATGGGGATCGTGGCCATGGATGTGCGCAATTAAAAATACGAGGGTAAGGTAGTGCCAACGAACAGGTTGACGCGTTCGTGTATATCTGTTAATGTTAATTAAAATGATATCAAATCTCTTATAAATCTTGCCGCCAGATATATACCGCTGATCAAGCTGAGCAAATCATGTCCAATTTCATAGAGATCTTCTTCATCGGACTTCTCGGCAGCATGCACTGCATCGGGATGTGCGGCGGTTTTGTGGCCATGTATTCGCTTAAAAAACCGGCGACGAAGCCGACCTTGCCCTATCATATCCTTTACAACCTCGGCAGAATAACGACCTACTCTTTGCTCGGCGGCATTCTCGGTTCAGTCGGATCGTTCTTCGCGTACATCGGCGAACACCGAGGAATTCCCGGCGCGGTGCTGCTGATCGCGGGATCATTCATGGTCCTGATGGGTTTGAATATCGCCGGGGTCCTCGGGAAGAGGGGACTCTTTGAAGAGAACGGGATCACCGGTACCTCCGCCTTCCGACAAACGCTTCACCGAATACTCGCTCTCGAAAGCGTGTGGAGCACATTTCTGCTCGGTCTGCTGCTCGGGTTCCTCCCCTGCGGCCTGCTTTACCCGATCTTCATGAATGCCGCGGCAAGCGGCGGTTTTATCTCCGGGATGCTGATCATGGCGATATTCGGGATCGGTACCGTTCCGGCCATGATGTCGTTCGGCCTTCTGATGACCCGTCTGCGGCCGCACATAAAACAAGCCCTCTATCGCGCCGCGGCTGTCCTGATCGTTATCCTTGGCTTGCAGACCTTTCTCCGCGGCATGGCATTCAACGGATGGATACCCATGGGAAGGTTCTGGTGAGGATATTCCCGCCCCGTGGCGGTCGAAGATCCTGAACACAACGCAAGAAAAACGTATCTACTCAGGTCAAAAAATCTGTTAGCCGCGAAAGAACCCCCGATAAGACATTTCGAGGGCAGGCTCCAGGATCGCAGAGAATTATAACTGAAATACATGGTTTCAGGTTTTTTCTTTGAGTTCTTTGCGTTCTTTTGCGGCCAATCTGAGTAGTTACAAAAAAACTTGACAAAGAATCCCGCTCCGGTGTATTCTGAACAACCAATTAATTAACCGCTTAGTTAAAATATGCGTAAACCGCAACCAACCATAAAAAGATCAGTGGGCCGACGTCCTAAGTCGCCGGGAATCGACGAGGATACGAGGGCCGATATTCTCGCCGCCGCACGCACGGTCTTTGCGCTCCGGGGCTTTTCCGGGACCTCGCTTCGTGAAGTTGCCGAGTCTGCGCGGGTCAATAAGGCCATGATCTACTACTATTTCCAGGACAAGGTCGACCTGTACCGCGCGGTCCTGTCCGATTCTTTTGACGCCATGCAGGACATCTGGAAGCATGAGATCTTTCAGGGAAATGCGCCGGCCCGCCAGAAGATACAACGATATATAAAAGGTTTCATCAGCTTTCAGCACGACAATGAAGATCTCCGGAAGATCCTCGCCATGGAATTCTCCACGACGGGCGCAAAGAGCGGGAACATCAAGTGGATCGCAAAGCACTATTTCGCGAAAAACCACGCGGCGCTGGTAACAATCCTTAAAGCAGGCATGAAGTCGGGTGAACTCAAAAAAATGAACCCGCTCATGGCGGTGGTCGCTTTGATCGGCATGATCATTCACAGTTTCATCTACATCCCGATCAGTCCTTACATACAGAAAAAGAACATGGACATGTCGTCCGAGAAACTGGGCGCATTTGTCGACGAGATATTCTTCAGCGGGTTGAGCGCACCGAAGAATGTCAAAAACAGAAATAATTGACAGAGGTCCGAACATGAAAACACTGATGGTGCGGGGGATCGCCCTGCTGATGACGCTTCTGTTGAGTGCAACGGTCGCACTGGCCGGGGAAAGGTCCTATACCCTTGAGGACGCTTACGAGGCCGCCCTCGGCACAAATGAATCCATGAAGATCGTCGAAGAGGACGTGGTGCAGTCGGACAGCCGGGTCGACCAGGCAGGAACGTATCGCTACCCGCGTCTTTACGGTCAGGCCGCGTATACGAAGTATAATGAGACGCTGCCGCCGGGCGGCGGTCCGGTTATTTTTCAGCCGGACGAACAGTTCCGGGCCGGCCTCATCATGACCCAGCCGCTCTACACGGGCGGCAGGACGCTGGCCGCGCTGCGCACCGCGGAACAAATGCGGGAAGCCAGCCGGAGCGGCCTCTCTGTCGCTAAACAGGACATCCTGATCAAGGTTTCAGAGGCGTACTATGGCGTGCTGAAGGCCCAGAAGGCGATAGATATCAGTCAACGCTCATTGGAGCGTATGGAGCGTCACCAGCAGGTGACGGAACGCGAGGCCGCGACCCGCAAGACCAAGGCGAACGCGTCCGCGCTGCTCCGTGCCAAGTCGCTGGTGAGCCAGGCACGAATCAGCCTGGTACGGTCACGGGATGGCCTCATGATCGCTCGAGACAAGCTCAATCTTCTGACCAAATTACCCGTGGATGCCGTATTCCTTGAACCGCAAACGCTGTACCCGCCCGAGGAGGATCTGGCCCGTCTTCAGGAATCAGCGCTCCGGAATCGAGACGACTATGCCGGCGCAAAGCTGAACCGGAGCATTGCCGCTGAAAACGTGACGATCGTGCGTGGTGGACACTACCCGCAGGTATACGCGGAGGCGGGTCTGACCTATCTGGAGTCGCAGCCGGTAACGGCAATGGATGCGACATCGTATTACGGCGGGCTCCGTCTGACGATCCCCCTGTTCGAGGGCGGTCTGATGAAGGCCGAGGTCGCGGATGCAAAATCAAAGCAGCGGCAGGCTGATCTGTCCGCTGATTTCCTGCGTACATCCATTGCATCCGAAGTGCACGAGGCGTTTGTGAACCTTCAGACCATCGGCTCAGTGATCGATAACGCGAAACTCCAGGTGGAGTATGCGCGCGACAACTTCGATGTTGTCGAGGGTCTCTTTGCCGAAGGGCTGGCGCCGAGTCTCTCGATCATCGACGCTGAACAGGCACTCACCTTTGCTGAGCGCGAACTGGTCAATGCCACCTATGACCGGCAGGTAGCGATCCTGCGCCTGAAGAAAAGCATCGGTATGATGGGAAAAGAGAAACAGTGAGGAGTGATGGAGTGCGGAGTTCGGAGTGAGAAATAAGAAGTAATAAAGTGCTATGCACGTGGTTCTTCCCCTAACTGCTCACATTTTAGTCCTTATCCATTTATTATAACGAGGTTATCATGCGACTTCCTGAAATAGCAATCAAACGACCGGTATTCATGACCATGATCGGGCTGGCGCTCATCGTATTCGGCCTTGTGGCGCTCCCGCGGCTGGCGCTGGACCTTTTCCCCAAAATCGACTTCCCGATCGTAAACATTTCGACCAAGCTCGTGGGCGCCTCCCCGGAGGTCATGGAGGTTGATGTCACGGATGTCATTGAAGAGGCCGTGAATACTATTAACGGTGTTAAGACCATCACTTCACGGAGCATGGAAGAAAACTCCATTGTCACGGTAGAGTTCTTTCTCGAACGTAATGTGGAACAGGCGGCCCAGGACGTTCGCGATAAGGTTGCGGCTGTGCGGAACCGACTGCCCCGGGATACGGAACCGCCGGTGATCGAGAAGATCAGCCCCGAGGACCAGCCGATCATCCTGATCGCGGTATGGGGAGACCGGAACGTCAAGGACCTCACCCACTATGCGGACAAGGTCCTGAAGCGTGACATCGAGAAGATCCCCGGCGTGGGTTCGGTGACCATAAACGGCGGCCGCACACGGCAGGTCCGGATCTGGCTTGACCGAAAGAAAATGGAGGCGCTGGCGCTTACGGCAAGCGATGTAAAGCAGGCGCTCGGCGCAGAGCACAAAGAGGTTCCCGGCGGCAAGATCGAGAACCAGCGGATGGAATATATTGTAAAGACCAAGGGCGAATACGAAACGCCGGAAGCGTTCAATGATCTGGTGGTGTCCTATCGCCATGGACAGCTCATCAAGCTCCGCGATATCGGCTATGCCGAGGACGGTCTCGAGGACGAGCGCTCCATCACCCGATTCAACGGAAAGACCGCGGTGGGACTGTCGGTAAAACGTCAGTCCGGAGAGAACACCGTGGCCGTTGCCGAGCGCATCAAGGCCGCGGTCGCCGCCGTCAAGCCTCCCCAAGGGATCAAGCTTGACATTACCTTCGACCAGTCCATCTATATTCGCCGGTCCATCGAGGACGTCCAGGTTTCGCTCTGGCTCGGAGCCGGCCTCGCCGTTCTCATCATCTTCGTCTTTCTTCGGAGCGTCCGGAGCACGCTTATCAGCGCCGTGGCGCTGCCGACCTCCGTTATCGCGACCTTTGCATTCATCAACGCCTTGGGATTCACCCTGAACATGATGACCATGCTCGGCCTGTCGATCTCGATCGGCATCCTGATCGATGACTCCATCGTGGTGCTCGAGAACATCTATCGCCGCATGGAGGAGGGGGAACCGCCGATGCAGGCCGCAGAGGAAGGCGCGTCCGAGATCGGGCTCGCGGTCATGGCCACCACCCTGTCGATCGTTGCCGTTTTCGTGCCCGTTGCGTTCATGAAAGGTATCATAGGCAAGTTCTTCTACGAATTTGGGATCACCGTGACCGTGGCTGTCCTGATCTCGCTGTTTGTGTCACTGACCCTGACGCCCATGTTGACGTCGCGGTTCCTGTACTACCGGAAAAAGCACGGAAAGTTCTATATGTTCCTGGAACGCGGTTTCGAAGCGATCTTCAGCGTATACCGGCCCCTTCTGGCCGGGGCGCTCCGGAACCGCTGGAAGACCATCCTGTTCGCCCTGGCAAGCGTCATCGCCGGACTTGCCCTTTTTGTCATCGTCGAGAAGGAATTCATGCCGGCTGCGGACCAGGGACGCTACCTGGTCCGCTTGGAAACTCCCATCGATTATTCATTGCCGCGGGCCGACGCCGCCATGCGGCAGGTTGACGAGCAGCTCAGAAAACGCAAGGAGATCGCCGGCACCTTCTACGTTACTGGTTCGGATTTTGCCCCGGAAAGCAACAAAAGCAAGATCTATGTCAACATGAAGGCGCGGAAGGACCGGCAACTCAATCAGCTCGACTCTATGAAGCAGATGCGCGACGAGCTGTCCACGGATATTGCGATCAAATCTTCCATAGAAGAGATCGCGATGGTAGGCGGTGGTATGCGGGCGGTCCCCATCCAGGTGATGATCCAGGGACGGGATCTGGATGAACTGAACAAAAGGACGATGGCCATCAAGGACCAGTTTGCGAAGGTTCCCGGGATCGTAGACGCCGATACGTCCATCGAGATCGGCAAGCCGGAGGTAAAACTCCGTATCGATCGTGATCGTGCGGCCAACTACGGCGTCAGCGCGGCGGCCATCGGCGGCACGGTCAATACGTTGATCGGCGGCGAGATCGTCGGCAAGTACAAGGACGAGAAGGAAGGGGAGCGCTACGACATCACGGCGCGTCTGATCAAGATCGAGCGGGATCAGCCTGACGACATCGGCGTTCTGCAGGTCCGCTCGTCCACCGGAGAGCTCGTGAGACTGCGGGATGTTACCGAGCAGTCCACCGGCACCGGGCCCACGATGATCATGCATTTGAACCGTCAGCGCGGCGCGGCGGTATTCTCGAACATCGACAAGACGAAACCCATGGCAACAGCGGTCAATGACCTCGAGCAGATCATCAAGAAGAACCTGCCGCCGGACATGTCCTTCAAGCTCGTGGGTATGGCGGACGTCATGCTTGACGCGTTCAAGAACATCGCCTTCGCACTGGTCATTGCCATTATCATGGTCTATATGATCCTGGCGGCCCAGTTCGAGAGCTTCGTGCATCCCTTTACCATCATGTTCTCCCTCCCGGTGAGCCTGATCGGCGCCCTGGGCCTGCTGTTCATTACGGGAGAACGTATCAGCATCTTCAGCCTCATCGGCATCATTATGTTGATGGGGCTCGTGACGAAAAACGCGATTCTGCTGGTCGACTACACGATCACGCTGAGAAAGCGCGGTATGTCGCGTGAAGAGGCGCTGTTGAAAGCGGGTCCTGTCCGGCTCCGGCCGATCGTCATGACCACGGCAGCCATGGTGTTCGGCATGCTGCCGACGGCGCTCAAGATCGGCGAGGGTTCCGAGCAGCGGGCGCCCATGGCCATTGCCGTGATCGGCGGCCTCATCACGTCCACGCTGCTCACCCTCGTGGTGGTTCCGGTGGTGTACACGATGATCGATGACCTGGAAAACTTTTTCAAAAAAGAAAGGAAAAAAGGTACATCGTAAGTTGGTAACGAAGCCCGTATCGTCGTTCGGTTACGTCATTCGTCTTCTTCATACGCAGCCGTAAGGCTCTTACCGAAACGGGCGTCGTAACCGTGACCGCTTGACGAAGTCCTCATGAATATGCTCAAACTCGGCCATATCGTTTACTCAAATTGTTTCCCGCCCCATGCCGCGATCATCACGGGACAGGTTCGGTTCCCCTTCAAACTGGTGGAGGGCACTCCCACGGAGTTGAACCGCCTGCTCTATGACGGAAAGGTCGATGTATCGCCGTCCTCGTCCATTGAGTACGCCATGAACCCCGGGCGCTACCTTCTTTTACCGACCCTTTCGATCACCTCGAAGAACAAGGTCATGAGCATTCTGCTTGAAAGCAAGGTGCCGATCGATGAACTGAATAATAAAGTCGTTGCCATGACCACGGCCTCCGCCACCTCGGTGGTGCTGCTTCGCATTCTGCTGGAAGTCCGGTATGATATGAATCCAGGGTACACCCAGTATGAACAGGGTGTTGACGACCCATCGGAACAGGCGGATGCAATGCTCACGATCGGGGACCTGGCGCTCACCAAGATGCCGCAGCCCGAATTCCCCCATCGCTACGACCTGGGAGAGCTCTGGCATGAATTTACCGGCCTTCCGTTCGTATTCGCGCTCTGGCACGTAAATTACAAAAAGAACGTTGAACGGGACCTCGACATGCTGTATGATATACTTGTTGCATCGAAAGCATACGGCATCTCTCATCTGAGGGATCTGGCGCGGTCGGAGGCGGAACGGTTCAATGTTCCGGCGGAATTGCTTTTATCCTATTGGAATTCATTCAGCTACGGCCTGGGGAGAGAAGAGCAAAAGGGACTCCGTGCTTTTTACGGTTATGCCGCGGAGATCGGGGTGATCGAAAAAATTCCAGAGCTGCGGTTCTGGACAAAAGGTTGATGAACTTCAAAAAATGGAATGAACGTCGCAGTAACTGATTCATCATGGTCTAACCCGGACAAGCCGAAAAGCTTTTAGCCACAGAAGTCACAAAGAGCACAAAGGTAAACAAGGAAACTAGAATAGTTTAAAATACTTTCAATCCTTTCCTTGTGCCCTCTGTGCCTTATGTGGCAAAATATTCTTGCCATTCTGAGTAAAATTTTATTCCTTAGTTTCTACGTGTCGGCCGGGACTTCGCCCGGCAGACATGGCCCCTTCGGGGCAGTTCGAATTTAACGTTTTTGTAGGGCAAGGCTTCAGCCTTGCTGATACCGAAAAGCCGCAACCCTGAAGGGTTGCCCTACAACTCAATGAAAACATAAAAAACCCAAACATCGACAACTTTTTGTCGATGTTATAGGCGTAAGCGCCTAATATAACCGGGAGCACAGGCAGCATGTCAATTGCACATCCTCATACCGATACTCATGAACATGTTCACGAACACGACAACGGTCAGGGTCTGCGTCAGGTTCCTGCTGGCGGGAAAAAAGATCTCCTGATCGCGCTTTCCATAACGGTCCTGATGATGGTCGCCGAGGTGATCGGCGGGCTGCTTTCGAACAGTCTTGCCCTGTTGTCGGACGCGGGCCATATGCTGACCGACAATATCGCCCTGCTGTTATCGTTCTTCGCAATGACCTTCGCCTCCATGCCCGCCAACGGACGAAAGACCTTCGGGTTCTACCGCCTTGAGATCCTGGCGGCGTTCGTGAACGGCATCGTACTTGTCCTGATATCGCTCTATATCATGTACCACGCCTATCTGCGGATGATCAATCCCCAGCCGGTACAGGGGATGCTGATGCTGGTTATCGCGGTCATCGGCCTGGTCGCCAATATCATCGGCGCACTGTTCCTGTTCAAACACAGCCACACCAGTCTTAACATCCGCGGCGCCTATCTTCACATCGTCGGAGACGCGCTCTCGTCCGTCGGAGTGGTCATCGGCGGAGTTATTATCCTCTATACGGGATGGTATTTGATCGACCCGATCCTGAGCATCATGATCTCGCTGGTGATCATCTATGGGGCCTGGTCCCTTGTGATGGAGTCGGTGAATATCCTCCTTGAGTCGGCGCCGGCGCATATCGATATCGACACCATTGCAGCGGAGATCGCAAAGATCAAGGGCGTACGTGAGGCCTACCATATTCATCTCTGGTCCATTACCTCAGGCGTCTATGCCCTGAGCGCCCATGTGCTCATCGACGACCGGCTTCTCAGCAACAGCAGGGAACTGAACGACCAGATCAGAACGCTTCTCTCCGAGAAATTCAAGGTGATCCACAGTACCATCCAGCTGGAGTGCGAGAAGTGCGATATGAACCCGTCGTGCAGCCTGCCCGAGGCTGTCAGGAATAATCGATGAACGGTCATTTTTTACGGGGGGCGGAAAACACCGTAACCATTTACAATACGGCTGTCGTTCGGCCTCACCGGTTATGACAGGTCATGCGGGGGCCATGGGACGATCAGAAGCCAAAAAGGTCCTCATTACGGGAGGCACGGGGTTCATCGGAAGCCATCTGACGGAGTTCCTTATCAAGAACGGTTATTCCGTCACCTGTTTGGTCAGGGACCCTTCATCTCTTCGATGGCTTGCCGGACTGGATATTGACGTTGCCGTGGGCGACTGCTCCCGGCCGGAGACGCTCGTGAACGCGGTGCGGAATGTTTCCATCGTTGTTCACGCGGCCGGACTTACCAAGGCACGGCGGGCACGGGAATACTACGAGGTGAACCACGTCGGCACGCGTAATATGCTGGAAGCGTGCTCTCGATATAATCCGGCCATCGAGAAGTTCATCCTGCTCTCGAGCCTCGCGGCAGCGGGACCGGCCAGGGATGGAAAGCCGGTCAAGGCCGGCGACCTCCCGCACCCGGTCTCGGATTACGGCAGGAGCAAGCTCCTGGCCGAGCAAGAGGCGCTTGGGTACCGGGACGCCTTTCCCGTGGTCATTCTCCGTCCCTCGGTGGTCTATGGCCCCCGGGACAAGGATATGTTCGAACTCTTCCGTTGGGCCGGTCGGGGTGTGACGCTGGAGATCATGGGCAGGGAACGGCTTCTCAATTTTTGCTATGTCGGGGACCTGGTGAAAGCGATATCTCTTGCCATGGAGAAGCAGACAAAAAGCGGAGGCATATATTTTGTGGCCGAGGACAGGCCCTATTCCTGGTCCGAAGTAAGGCGGGCATTGTTGTTCACCGGGGCGGTGAAGGCGCTCACCATCAAGATTCCCTATGCCGCGGCATACCTGATCGGTCTGGCTTCGGAGCTGGGGAGCCTTTTCACATCCAGGCCCGCCCTCACGAACAGACAGAAGGTACGGGAGGCTTCGCAACAGTACTGGACCTGCGATCTCGCCGCGATCGAGCACGAACTTGGATTCAAAGCAGCGTATCCTTTGCAACAAGGATTAGAAATCACCTGGAGGTGGTATCGTGACCATAACTGGCTCCAATAAGAAGACACAGAGCATTCTCCGGACGGAGATCGACACTCACGGAGATATCTTTGAAAAGTGCCGAAGGTTTACAACGGCAAAAGAGGTAATGGCTGCCGGATATTATCCCTATTTCCATGTGGTGGAATCGCAGCAGGACCCCGAAGTGATCGTCGGAGGAAAGAAGATGATCATGCTCGGGTCAAACAACTATCTGGGCCTTACGAGCCATCCGGAGGTGAAGACGGCGGCCATTGAGGCAGTCAAAAAGTATGGAAGCGGATGCGCCGGCTCGCGCTTTTTGAACGGCACGCTTGATATCCACGTGGAACTCGAGGAAAAGCTTGCAACGTTCTTTCGCAAGGACGCCGCCCTCATGTTTTCCACCGGATATCAGACGAACCTCGGCATCATTTCTTCTCTTGCGGGCAAGGACGATGTCGTGGTGATCGACAAACTTGATCATGCCAGCATCATCGACGCCTGCAGGCTGTCGTTCGGGGAGGTCAAGAAATTCAGGCATAATGACATGAGCAGCCTTGAGTTCGTATTGAAGGAGTGCGGAGCCAGGGGCAAGCTCGTGGTTGTTGACGGCGTGTACAGCATGGAAGGGGATATCGCGCCGCTTCCGGACATCGTGCCGCTCTGCAGGAAATACGGCGCCCGGCTCATGGTGGACGATGCCCACGGCATCGGAGTGCTGGGGAAGACCGGCCGGGGCACCGCCGAACATTTCGGCATGGAAAAGGACGTGGACATCATCATGGGCACGTACAGCAAATCGCTTGCCTCGATCGGGGGGTTTGTGGTGGCCGACGAGGACATCATTCATTTCATGAAGCATCATTCACGGCCGCTGATCTTCTCGGCAAGCCCGCCGCCCGCTTCCGTAGCCTCGGTGATCGCGGCGCTCGACATCATCGACCGGGAGCCGGAGCGCAGGGAGCGTCTCTGGCACAACACGAACAAGATTTTGAAGGCCTTCAAACATATGGGTTTTGACACCGGTGTTTCGGAGACGCCTATCATTCCGCTCGTCATGGGCGAGATGGAAACGGCGTTCATGATGTGGAAGACGTTGCAGGAACAGGGCGTGTTCGTGAATCCGGTGGTGCCGCCGGCCGTGCAGCAGGGGCGGTGCATGATCCGTACCAGCTATATGGCGACCCATACCGATGAAATGCTCGATCGGGCACTGGATATAATTGAGAAGGCCGGGAAGAAACTGGGCGTGATTTGAGGCAAATACCAGGTAACAAATCCCAAAATACAGTAACTGCTCAGGTTGGCCGCGAAAGATCGCAAAGATCTCAAAGAAAAGCTCGAAATCATATATTTCAGTTTTAATTCTTTCTGCGTTCTTTCGCGGCTAACAGGTTTTGACCTGAGTAGCTACAATATCCAATTACCAAATTACATTAGCCAAAAATGATTGAAGCTTGGCGCCTGGTTATTGGTGTTTGTGATTCGATAATCTAAATCATCAAGCATCTCCGTGAGAACTGCTCCGTGAAGATCGAACAAATCTCCCATAAGAAGGATATGGACCAATTCATCCGCTTTCCCTGGAAGGTGTATCAGGGAGATCCGAACTGGGTCCCGCCTCTTTTGAGTGAGATGAAGTTCGTACTCAGCGACAAGAACCCTTTTTTCAAACACGCCGAGGCCGCCTATTTTATCGCGCGCAGGAACGGAGATGTTGTGGGAAGAGTTGCGGCTATACTCGACCGCAACCACATTAATATTCATAATGAACAGGCCGGATTCTTCGGTTTTTTCGAGTGCCTCCCCGATGTCGTTATCGCCCGGGCCTTGCTGGCCGCCGCGGCCGCCTGGCTCAGAGAGCGTGCTATCGAGATCATGCGGGGACCCATGAACCCCTCGACCAATGATGAATGCGGTTTTCTCCTTGAAGGTTTTGATTCGCCGCCCATGATCATGATGGCCTACACGCCGCCCTATTACCTCGACTATATGGAGCAATGCGGTCTGGTAAAATCAAAGGACCTCTACGCGTACATCGCGATCATCAAGGACGTGAAGTCAGGCGAAAGGCTCGAAAAGCTCGCGTCGGCCGTGAAGGCCCGCATACCGGGGCTCGTGGTGCGTCCGGCGGACATGAAAAATTTCGCGCGCGAACTTGAATCGGTGAAAGAAATCTATAACTCGGCATGGAGCCATAACTGGGGGTTCGTACCCATGACCAATGAGGAAATAGAGTCCATGGCAAAAAGGCTCAAACCCCTGATCGTGCCGGAACTCCTCATCATGGCGGAAGTGAATAAAAGCCCGGTCGGTTTTTATATGGCGATCCCGGACTACAATCAGGTCCTGAAAAAACTGAATGGAAAAATGGGGCCGTTGGAGATCGTGAAGTTCCTCTGGTATTCGAGAAAAATATCCGACATTCGCGTTCTGACCATGGGCGTGAAGGAAGAGTACCGGAAAAAAGGGATCGAGGGCCTCTTGTATCTCGAGCCGTTCAAAGCCGCCCTGCGCAAAGGCTATAAGCGGGCCGAGATGTCATGGGTCCTGGAAGACAACGCCCTGATGCAAAAGGGATGCGAATTCATGGGCGGAAAGCTGTACAAAAAATACCGGATCTATGAGAAGAGGATTTAACGGTAAAACTGATACATTTGCCGGTCACGCCTCGTCATCCCCGAGGTCTCTATCGGGGATATGGTTTATCGATTGATGAAACCGTATTCCCGATTAAAACTTCGGGAATGACATGAAATGGACATGTGTTCATTATGAAACAGATCGGCCGTAAATTATATCATCTGGTCGGAGGCGTGGGACTCCTGTCCGTCTATTATGTTCTCGGCAGGAAGCAGGCGCTGTTATTCTACGCCGCACTTTTTCTGCTCATCCTGGCAATTGACGGGGCGCGGCTCATGATACCGGCATGGAACCGCGCACTATTTGCGCGATTCGGGAGCTTCATCCGCAAGAATGAAGAGCACCGGCTTACCGGTACGGCGCCCTATGTCCTCGGCATCGGATTGTCGCTTTACGCGTATTCGACGCCTGTCGCGTCCGCTGCGATCTGTTTTCTCGTATTCGGCGATGTGGCTGCGACAGCCATCGGTGAACGCTTCGGCAAAACAAAGATCGGTGACAAGAGCCTGGAAGGGTCCCTTGCTTTTATTGTTGCCGCGGCAGTGTCTGGGCTCCTGCTGTCATTGTGGGGAGTCCATCTTCCCGTCGGGGTGATGCTCCTCGGCGTCCTGGTGGCCGCCGGCGTTGAACTCCTGACGATTTCGATGAACGACAATCTTCTGATTCCGCTCATGTCAGGCGGGATCATGGAATTAGCCTTGCGGACGGTCGGATGATCCGGAGAAAAGCCGGTACGTCTTCGGAGCGATCAGAATGGTCAGCGCGGCGAGCAGAACACCGGCGATGACATCGACGACGTAGTGATATCTGAGATACACCGTCGAGAAGATCAACGCTGATACTGCCGGCACGAGTATCCAGGACAACACCTTCTCGCGGTATTTCCAGGCATACACGAGCGTTACGAGCGCCACGGCGGTATGACCGCTCGGGAAGGCGTCGGTCTTGTTGTGCTCAAGTCCGTCGAGGGCCTGCCGGATCCACAGCGTCACCGGGCCTGCCCGGAGTTCGGCTGTCTGGACATGACCGAGCGTGTACCGCGGGCCCACGGCAGGCACGAGCAGGTATCCGATGTAAGAAAGATAGAAGCAAAGCAGAATGGCGAAGACGGCGCTGTTAAATGCATCGTTATTCTCTCTGAAATAGAGGGCAAGGGCGAGCGCGATCGGCATACCATAATAACTCATATATGCGGCCTGGAGCAGTCCGGTGAGCAGAGGGTCGTTGAACCGCTCCATCCATACGGTCGGATGAACGCCGAAGAGTGCGTAGTCGGCCTGGATGAGGATATCATCGTAATGCCGGTTCCCGATGCCGGTGATAAGGTCTCCGAGGCTGTTAAAGATGATCGCGATGATCGCGATGGGAGCAAAAACACGGATCGACGAGAGTATTTTCCCCGTGCCTGCTCTACGGTCCAGCACGGCGAGTGATATAATGGTGAGAGCGAGCAGGAGATAGGTCAACCCGGGCTGCGGCCAGGCATGCACGGTCGGGACGAAGAACAGCATGACTGCCATAAGCAGCGCGAGCAGACAAAGGGTGAGGCGGTCGATCGGTGTGAGAAACGTCCGCATGAGAACTTATACAATACCTCATTCTGAAATGCAAGCGTTTCGGAAACGTAACTGTTCAGGTCAATATGTTATCCGCAGATTACGCAGATTTCATCACGCCCAGGCGTGACGTTCATCTGCGAAATCTGCGGATAAAAGGGTTTTCTCTGGTATAACGTTTTTTTTGTGTTCAGATGTGCTGAAAAGTTACTCAGAAACAAGGATAATTAAATTGAACGGTGTGATATGCGGTTTTTAAGTGTCATTATTATATTGTCGGCGGTCCTTCTTTCTTCGGCGAACGCGGCTGAGATGTTCAGTCTTCGCGGCTGTATCGAAACCGCACTCAAGAACCAGCCTGCGATCAGGGCTGCGCGGGAAAGCGTGAATGCAGGACAGGGACGCGTGACGCAGGCCAGGTCGCCCTACCTGCCGCAGGTCAGTGCGAGCACCGGCTATTCCGAGAACCATTCATTGGGCGGCGCTTTCGGCGACAGCACGGCAAAAAGCTACACCACAACACTGTCCGTCAATCAGGTGCTCTATGATTTTGGGAGGTCCGGCAATACGCTCGATGCGGCGCGCTCAGGCGCGCGCTCGACGGAGCTGGATGAGCAGCGCGTTATTCAAGAATCAATCCTGAACGTGAAGCAGGCGTATTTCGCCTTGCTCCAGGCGAAGAAACTCGTGATCGTGTCGCAAAAAACACGTGAACAGGCGGAAAGCCACCTTCGGCAGGCAGAGGCCTTTTTCCGGGCCGGGTCCAGGCCGAAGTTTGATGTAACCCGTGCAGAAGTGGAAGTGAACAGCGCGCAGCTTGGATTGATCAATGCCATGAACAGCGTGAGGATCCGTACGCTTACGCTGTACAATGCGATGGGCATCGATCCGGCAGGCGACCTTGACATCGAGGACATCCTCTCCGTACCGGTTACCATACCGACGTTCGAGCAGGCGCTGGAAGATGCGGTCAAGAACCGTCCGGAGATGCTCAAGAATGAAGCAGACCGGGAGGCGGCAAAGGCCCGGGTCAAGAGGGAACAATCAAATTATTTTCCGACATTGTCCGCGAATGGCGCGTACAACTGGGCGAACGGGACGCAGGAAATGGGGCCCTTCAAAGGCGACATCCAGAACAGCTGGAACGCGGGCGTATTGCTGACGATACCCCTGTTCGAAGGGGGGATCACCAGCGGAAAGGTCAGCGAGGCGCGGGCAAATCTGCGCGTTCTTGAAGCGCAGGGATATTTGATGCGGCAATCCATCGTTATTGAACTGAATCAGGCGAATGCGGACATCGAGAGCGCATCGGCCCGCATAGCGGTGATGGAGTTGTCAAAGAAGAAGGCCCGGGAAAACCTCGAACTTGCCCAGGGCAGATACGAGGCCGGCGTGGGACCCTATATCGAAGTGACCGATGCGCAGGTCGCTTCGGTCAATGCCGAGACCGACCACGTCCAGGCGCTTTATGATTATCAGCTTGCGGCAGCGCGGTTTTTCAAGGCAATGGGACGGATTGAGTGACGAGGGACGAGGGACGAGAGACGACGGACGAGGGACGAGGGATGAGATACGAGGGACGAGGGACGACGGACGAGGGACGAGGGATGAGAGATGAGAGATGATGAGTCTTAATCGTCCATCGTCCTAGTGAGCGAAGCGAACGGACATCCATCGTCCATCAGCGTCCATCATCGTCCATCAGAATCAGGGGAGAGAACATGCCGAAGAGAGAAGTAACATTCACCGTGAAACTGCCGATCAAAAGCGTTTGGTCATTTATGATCGACCGGAAGGAGGTCGGCTGTCTTTTTCCGGGATGCAAGGGTGTGGAGATCCTGAACGACATGGATTCCATCTGGACGATCAAGATGTCGCTCGGGCCTTTCTCACGCACGATCGTGATGAACGCGCACACGACCGATATGGTTCATCATGAGCGGATAACATGGACCGCGACGCATGAACACCTGGTCACCTCGGGGCTCGTTTTGTTCAAGAAGGTCTCCGACGATGAAACGGAGATCACCTACCACCTTGAGGGGCATGTGACCGACCACTTTTCATTTCTTCAGGACATTGTCGTTGCCGAAAAGCTTGGAGAATTGACCCGCGGTTTTATGAAGGGCATCAAGGAACGTCTTGAGTATAACGCTCAGAATGAGGCCTGACCTGAAACTTTAGCAGAATTATAACTGTCATTAAAAAGGACGGATACCGTGTTGACCATAGCCAGGATAGTAAAAAGCAAACTTGTATGGATCTCCGTACTCGTGGTGGTAGTTGTCATCATCGTTGCCATGAGCGGAAAGAAGCCGATATCCATCAAGGTCATTGAGCTCAAGCCGGGAGAGCTCCGCGTCATCGTGAACGCTACGACCACATCCACCGTGAAATCCGAGACAGAGGTCACACTTTCCGCTCAGCGCACGGGCAGAGTAATTGAACTCCCCGTGAAAGAGGGGGACATTGTCAAGGCCGGAACGCTTATAGCCCGGCTTGATCTGGCGGAAGAGTCGGTCCAGACCGGGAACGCGCTGGCGCAGAGCAAGGCAACGTATGAAGAGGCGGGAAAGAACCTGAAGCGTTCGAAAGACCTGTTCAACAAGGGCATGATCTCCCAGCAGGATTTTGATGCGGTTCGCAGGACCCATGACGTGGCGAAATCGCAGTACCAGTCATCGGTCGCCGATGCGGATGTGAAAAGCAAGTACTCGATCGTACGGGCGCCTTTTGACGGCGTGGTCGCAAAAAAAGCCACCGAGGTGGGTGAACTCCTGTTGCCGGGGAAGGAGATCGCCACGATCGTGAATCCTGACAGGATCTATATTCTTGCCACGATCGATGAAGTTGATGTAGGAAGGCTTAAGATGGGACAACCGGTGACGATCACCGTCGACGCTTTCCCGGGAGAGATATATCAGGGTACGATCAAGCGGATCTCCCCGATCGTGAGCGGCGGGAAGCTCGAAACGCGCACGGCCGACGTTTGGGTCACTTTCAATGAGAAGCAGCAAAAGATCAAACCCGGAATGTCCGCTGATGTCGAGATACTCGTTTTCACCCTCCCCTTTGTGCTTTCGGTTCCGTCTCAGGCGGTCATCGAGCGGGAAGGAAAAAAACAGGTGTTTACGGCGACAGGCAGCGCCATCAAGGCGGGAGAAAAGGCCGTTGCAAAGCTCAAGCCGGTCGAGATCGGAGAGACAAATTGGAGCTTCACGCAGGTGACGAAGGGCCTTGTCGCGGGAGAGTTCGTCATCACCACGCCGGAGGCCGAAGGGTTGAAGGACGGGGCGAAAGTGAAGATCGAACAATAGTTCAGAGTTCGGAGTTGGGAGTTCGGAGTAATGCAACAAACTTCCACTGGATCCCGTACGCTGAACTCCGAACACCGAACTCAAAACTCCGAACTGTTTTAAAAATCATGATCAATCTGAAAGACATAACCAAAACCTACCGCATGGGCGAAGTCGACTTCACCGTGCTTTCCAATGTTTCCCTGAGCGTACGAAAAGGGGAACTCATCGCCATCATGGGGCCGTCGGGTTCCGGGAAATCCACGATCATGAACATCATCGGATGCCTGGACCGTCCCACGAGCGGTTCGTACCGGTTCGAGGACCGGGAGATCAGCGCGATGTCCGATGATGAACTCGCGTCGATCAGGAACGTCAAGATCGGCTTCGTGTTCCAGACCTTCAATCTCCTCGCCCGATTTTCAGCGCTCAAGAACGTTGAAGTGCCGCTTATCTACAGCGGTGTCCCTGCGCGCGTGCGCAAAGAGCGGGCCGTTCCCATGCTCGAAAAGGTCGGGCTTGCCGATCGAATACAGCACAAACCGACCGAGCTCTCGGGAGGTCAACAACAGCGTGTGGCCATCGCGCGGGCGCTGGTGAACAACCCGCCGCTCCTGCTCGCCGACGAGCCCACGGGCAATCTCGACAGCCGCTCCGGTGAGGAGATACTGAAGCTCCTGACCGGGCTGAACGAGCAGGGGGTCACGGTCATAATCGTCACCCATGACCAGAATGTCGCGGCACGCTGCAAGCGCATCGTCAACGTGAAGGATGGACAGATCATAAACGATCAGGTGCGGGCATGAACTTTATAGAGACATTCCGTGTCGCCTTCGAGGCGATCCTCTCCAACAAGGTCCGCTCGGGGCTCACCATGCTCGGGGTGATCATCGGCGTCATGGCAGTGATCCTGCTCGTTTCCATCGGCGAGGGGGCGCAGGTGTATATCACGAAAGAACTGACCGGCCTCGGTACGAATCTTCTGATCATCACTCCGGGAAAAACGTCCACGCGCGGAGGGTTTCATCCTCCGTCGGCGGGCACGGTGCGCAAACTGACGTATGACGATTCGCTCGCGCTCAGGCGGCGCGCGTGGCTTCTGACCGATGCGGTGCCGCTCGTGTTCGGCACCGGAAAGATCAAGTACCGGAATATGGGCCGGGACACCATGGTGATCGGGACCACACCCGAGTTTCAGCGGGTTAGGAATCTTTTTGTGGACACCGGAAACTACATCTCCCAGGGCGATGTTGATTCAAAGGCCAAGATCATTGTGCTCGGCACGAAGGTCAAGGAAGAGCTGTTCGGCGCGGAAAACCCGCTCGGCAAGGTGGTGACGCTTTCGGATGCGCGCTACCGCGTGGTCGGCGTGATGCTCAAGAAGGGGACCAGTCTCGGCATGGACATCGACGATATCGTGTATGTTCCGGTCACCAGCGGACAGGAGCTCTTTGATACCGACTCGCTCTTTGAGATCATCGCGTCAACGCCGCGGTCCGAAGATGTTGAACGTACGATCGCCCAGATCAGGGAGATCCTGATCAAGCGGCATGCTCACAAGGAGGATTTCACCATTCAGACCCAGGGGGCCATGCTGGAAACGATGAACACGATCCTCGGCGTGCTCACGGCGGTACTCGGCGGCATCGCGGGCATCTCGCTTGTCGTGGGCGGCATCGGGATCATGAACATCATGCTGGTGTCGGTGCGGGAACGCACGCGCGAGATCGGCATCCGGAAGGCCCTGGGCGCCCGGAACAGGGACATCATGGCCCAGTTTATGATCGAGGCGATAACGCTCTCCGGCGCTGGCGGGGTGATCGGCATTCTGCTGGGGGTCGGTATTGCCCTGCTCATACCCTTGTTCGTGACCGTCCTTCCCACGAGCGTCTCGGCCTGGTCCATTATCATGGCGTTCACGTTCTCGGCGGCCGTGGGCGTGTTCTTCGGCGTGTACCCGGCGCGCAGGGCCGCGCTGCAGGACCCCATCCAGGCACTGCGGTATGAGTAGTTCATTCAGAGTAAACAGAGCTTACCACAGGAATGCCGGATGCTTCACCCTCCCGATTTTCCCCTCCCATAACGAGGGAGGGGAACGATTGATCACCAGATACTCCGCTCTCATCAAGAATTGTACGAGATCCCCACGAGATACTGGTAATGGAAACCAGTTGTACACCATTCACCTTCTCCCCGACCGGCAATTGATACGTAAGATAGACCGTGCCGTTCTTAATAGGAAGGATCTGTATGCCCGGTGAAAACCAGAGACTCTCGCTGCCAGTGTATGCGGGGTCGTCAATGAGGCTGGTATTGGTCGACGGTTTTGAGTACTACGCTGTCTTCATGAAAGCCAGAGAAGGAATGTTCGTCGTTATTTAACAACCCATATGCTGCTGCATTCTTATTTTATACTCTTCCCTGATTTTGGCGTTCATACCTTTTTCAACAGGATAGCCGGACTTTTTTGCCTTGTTTATCTGTTCTAGGGCCTGGTCGGTATGTCTTGTCTCCGCCCAGGACATCATACCCCATCGCAAGGCGTATGCCTTGTAGCCGAGTGTCCGCAGAGCGGTGAGTGCCTGGTTCTCCAGGTGTCCTGTGCTGCAATAGAGAATAATGTCCTTGCCCTTGGGGAGTTTCTTCAGACTGTCTGCTTTGACGATATCGCGCCAAGGGATAAAGAGAGCGCCCGGAATATGGCCTGTCTCAAAATCTTCAATGTGCGGACGGGTATCAACAATCACAAAATCCTGTTTGCCTGACTTCATTCTGTTGTAAAGGGTCTCGGCAGAAATAATATGACCGTCTTCTGGTATCATGTCAAAGGTATTTTCGAGAGCGGACAAGACCTCTTCCTGCCCGCTGTTTGCCATAAGATGTGAGAGGACGACAAACATCATGAGTATCGCACATAAGCTCAGGAGTGCGAAATGCCGCTTTATTTTCATACAGGTTCTCTCTTTTTATTGGAATGAACGAGGGGGACCGTGTCCCCCTCGTTTTTACTTACAGCGTTATTTCTTTGGTGACCTTCATCATCGGGACCGTCTTTCCTTTTTGACGGTAGCCCATATCGGCGTCTACAGTCAGTTTTTTCGTTCCTGTTGGGACTAAAAAGCTGGTGTCAACGATATTGTCGCCGATTTGGAGGGCACTGGAGCGGATATAGTCGTCGACTGTCCAGACCGCCGGCGTTCTCGGCACCTCTTTCAATTCAGGCGAGAATACGAAGGGGAGGAAGCCTTTTGACTGGGAATACCAGGTCCGCTCCGTGGAAAGTACTGTTTTCCCGGTGTCATCTTTCACCGTGAGAGCCAGCACGATATCCGCTCCGAGGATGCAGCCTTCCGGCAGGATATGTCCGGCGTTATTATGCACAGAGACCCTTACTCCAGCGACATCATTGCCCAGCATCATTCCCGAAACGGAAATATCGACTGCCTTTTTCAGGAATTCGGTGTTATTCGCCCCCGGGAAAGAGTGAATATGCCGGTTGCCTGTTTTTTCCATGTGGCATTCCTGGCACTGTTGTTTTGAACCACCGAGCTTCCAGTCGTCATAATTGAGCGCGCACCATATAAGTTGAGTCTTTCCGATCTTGGCGCTCCTGATTGCTTCGGTATCCTTTGGGTTCATAGCATGACATTTGCCGCAGAACTCGCTTTTTGCCATTTCCGGGGCATACTTAGTTTTATGGGGCGATTTTGCGTCTTTCTTGGTGCCATGACGGGGTCCGTCCTGGCTGCCTGTCATCTGGGCCGTGTGGCATTCAATGCAGCCCACGCCGATGGACTTCAGGGCGGTGATTTTTTCATTCCCCTTCACCTTTGCATCTTCCGTATCTTCGCCGATAACATTTGTGATCGCTTCATAGAGTTTCGCAGACCCGTATCGATGAAGGGTGGGGGCATGACAGCGGTCGCAGGAGGCCATGACCTTCTGATCGGTTTTCAGCCCATTCGCCTTCATGTCCCGGACAAAATGGTTGTAGGCGACCCTGGCAAAGGATATTCCCTGATAGTGCGGTGCGTCCTTGGCCCACTCCTTGAAATGGTCAAGATGGCATGCTGCACAATCCTCATCTTTTGGAACTATTTTAGCTGCCTCATCTTTTGTTGCCCCGAGTTCCACAAGGAAAGCACGCGTTTTGTCCCTCTCAGCCTTTATCGCATCCACAAAGTCATCCGCTTTAGCAACGGATGGTATCATCATAAGCATCATCAACATGACGTAAAGTGGTGTTATCATATGTCTATGGAATAACATTGGCGGCCTCCCTAAATTGGTCAATTGATGTTGCTGAAAAATAACCATCACCAAATGCAACGATGATTATCGATGGTCACTCGGAGGAACCGGGATGAAAAACACGGCCAGGAGCATATGCGCTTTTGTCCGGAAGAAGGCTCAGTCCGTGTGGTTTCATGCTACTGATTAGACAGGCGGTGGACGTTCTTTATGATAGTCCAGGAGCAAGGATAGTGGATCAGAAATACCGAAGGTGAGAACCAGAAAAACAAGTAATGCTTGCAATTTCATAAGTTCACTTTAAAAGTAAACAGGGTCGATGTCAATGTAAAGTTATAGTTTGAGTTTCCATGCGCCTGTGAACGACTGGTTAATTGATCCTTGATGGTCCTATTTTGTTGATGCATTGCGAGACCAGAATAACGGCAAACCAGCGAATGCATTTCAAGTTCTTAGTTGACACCTCATGGTAAATGCTGTAATTTTACCCATGACCGGTATCGTACTGGCAGGCGGGGAGAGCCGCCGGATGGGCAGGGACAAGGCATTTCTCATACTTGACGGGATCCCTCTGATCGAGCATGTTCTGAGGACGCTTCGCGGCATTTTTCCGCGGACCATCATCGTGACCAATAATCCTTCGGCTTATGCTTCATACGAGGCTGTCGTCGTCACCGATGCCGTTGAAAAGCGGGGTCCGCTTACGGGCATTTATTCGGGCTTGCTCAAATCAACGGATGAATATAATTTTGTGGCGGCTTGCGACATGCCTTTTTTAAATCCCGACTTGATCGCTTATATGGCCGGTCTTGCCGATGGACATGACATTGTCGTACCGACGATCGCTGGGCGTGTGGAACCGCTCCATGCGATATACTCGAAAAGGCTGTTGCCGATCATCGAGCAGCGGCTTCAGGAGGACGCCCGGCAGATCCAGGGTATCTTCGGAGATGCGCGAGTGAGATATGTAAGCGATGCGGAGATCGATCGCTATGATCCTGCAAGACGGTCGTTTAAAAATCTGAATACGCCAGAGGATTACAAGGAGGCAACATGTTTGGCCTTGGAATGCCGGAGCTGATCGTCATCCTGGTAATCGTAATAATCATCATGGCGTTCACGTTCTCGGCGGCCGTGGGCGTGTTCTTCGGCGTGTACCCGGCGCGCAGGGCCGCGCTGCAGGACCCCATCCAGGCGCTGCGGTACGAGTAGCTCCTTCATTGACGGGCTGTTGCCCAAACCCAAATTTGTCACTCTGAACCCTTCACTTTGTCATTCTGAAGGAGCGAAGCGACTGAAGAATCTCTCGTTCAGGGTAAACTCCGTGAAGGATCGCACGTTTCTGGAAATGCGAGATTCTTCGCTGCGCTCAGAATGACATTTTCGTCGTAAAGTGATTTGGGCAACAGCCCGTTGATATCTGAACATGCTACCGAATACCGTAATGGCCTGAATTGCGATCGGACCATATAAATTAATACTTAGTATGTATTGCAGACGGGCTTTTCTCGGTATAAACTAACTATTATCATCTCTAAAACTTCCTTGCGTTAGAAACCTTTCAAAAACCATAGTCGAGCACTTCATATCTTTATTTTACAGCTGTTGAACAGACACTTGTTCTTCATCCAACCTAATATTGCAGCTTTGCATTAACTACAAATTGCATTTCTATGACGTACATCATAGGAGAGCCTGCTGTTGCTTATGATATAATCGCGTTGCTTGCTTATACCTTAATTCAGCAGGCCGGGGTATTTACATGTCAAAGCCGTCATTTCATGTGGTCATTCCTGATTATCGTTATTGGAAACAGAATATCAAGTGCCAGACGGGTTGTCCGGTGAATACTGATTCACGCGGATACGTGCAGGCAATTGCGGCGGGTAATTATGAGAAGGCCTACTGGATAGCCCGGATGCCGAATCCACTGGCATCCATTTGTGGAAGGGTATGCGCCGCGCCCTGCGAGTTGGCCTGCCGCAGGGGATGGATCGACGAGGCTGTCTCCATACGAGCGCTCAAGCGCTTCGTTACTGAACGATATGGCGTGGAAATACAACAAGACAAAAACAGATTTGCAGCGAATATCATAGAGAAGATCAGGAAGGCGGGCAGCGGGATATCAGGCATACTGCAGTCCGCGCGCAAGAAGGACAAACCCGTCTCTATCGTTGGCGCGGGACCGGCCGGTCTTGCCTGCGCGCATGAACTGGCACTTATGGGGTATTCGCCGATCATCTACGAAATGGAAAAGGTCGCGGGAGGGATGTGCGCAGTCGGTATTCCGGCGTACCGGCTTCCCCGGGATATCCTTCAGGCCGAGATCGATGCGATAAAGGCCCTTGGCGTGGAGATCATGCTTGGGGTCCGGATAGGCAAGGACGTATCGCTGAAAAAACTCTACGATGAGTCCGCAGCGGTGCTCCTCTCTGTAGGCGCAAAGAAAGCACGGATCATTCCTGTCGAAGGCTCGAAAGGCAAAGGGGTCCTGGGCGGCGCTGATTTTTTGCGTGATGTTTCCGTCGGCAATGAGGTAATAATCGGGCCGAAGGTCGTGGTTGTCGGAGGCGGCAACGTGGCCTATGACGTGGCAAGGACGGCGATCCGGCAGCAGGGAGTGAAGTCGGTCTCGCTGGTATGCCTTGAAGACTTCGAACACATGCTTGCCGACAGGATCGAGATCGAAGAAGGCGCCGAGGAAGGTATCGAGCGTTTCAACAGCTTCGGGCCGGACCGGATCAATCTGGATGAGTGGGCGGCCGTGCGATCGATGCTTTTCAAAAAGGTCATCTCCGTATTCGACAGTGAAGGGAAATTCAATCCCCGGTACGACGAATCGGATACCATGACTCTTCCCGCAAACACGATCATTTTTTCCGTGGGTCAGGCATATGACCTGTCATTCCTTGAACAGTGCGGGCTTGATGTGCACATGACCGAGCGGGGAGCGATCAAGGTCGGTCCCGACAACAGCACCACATCGGTTCCCGGTCTGTTCGTGGCAGGAGACCTCGCGTACGGACCGAAGCTCGTTATCGACGCGGTGGCCAGCGGCAAGAAGGTCGCACTCCTCATGCACGAGTATATCAGCGGAATTCGCCTGAGCATCCGTACAACTGAAGAGCATGAGGCTCTTCCGGGCAATCAGGTGTGGCATCCGGTGGATTATGAGAAGGTGAGAAGGCGGCAGGTGCCCGCGGAGATTGCCGAGGACCGGCTGAAGGGCGGGACCGTCGTCGAAAAGGGGTTCGCGAAAGACATGGCCGGTGAGCAGGGCGGCAGATGCCTGAATTGCGCCGTGAATACGATCTTCGACGGAGACCGGTGCATCCTGTGCGGAGGCTGTGCCGATGTATGCCCCGAGTACTGTCTGCGGCTCGTCAGTATCGAGAGCATAAAAGGCGATGAGACCCTGGCGGCATTGTACCGCAACCGGTATGGAAGCGATCCCGCGGGCACGGGCTCGGCGATCATTAAAGATGAGGACCGGTGCATCCGGTGCGGCCTCTGCGCCGCGCGGTGTCCGGTGGAAGCCATTACCATGGAGCGATTTACCTTTAAGGAGGTGTTGACGAGTGAATAGCGGGACACAGGAAAAAGAAGGCGTAACACGGCGGGACTTCCTCAGCACGGCCTCATTCGGCATGGTCGTTCTCTCGGCACTGGCACTCTTCGGAGGTATGTTCAGGATGTCAAAGCCCAATGTCCGTTACGAAGAGGCGACAAAGTTCAAGATCGGCAAGGCGGAGAACTTTCCCGTGGGCACGGTAAAGAAGCTCGATGAAAAGGGCGTATTTATATTCTCCACTGATGAAGGGCTTCACGCCATATCGAGCGTCTGCACCCACCTCGGGTGCATCGTGTCCGTTTCGGAGACCGGTTTTCAGTGCCCCTGCCACGGTTCACAGTATGATGAAAACGGCAAGGTCATCGGCGGCCCCGCTCCCCGGAACCTTGCCTGGCTCGAGATCAGCCGGAGCATGGACGGGAGTCTGATGGTTGACACGGCGAGCGCTGTGCCAGCGGGAACAACGTTAAAATTGATCGCGTAACAGGGAGACGACGGATGAGCGAGTTGAACCGTTCCGGAATGGACCGCATGAAGGAAAACCTGAAAGAACTGAAACAGGCTGTCATTGGTTCGTTTCTCAGAAGCGGCAGGCCAACGTCCGACCGGTCGCGCTCGGCGGTCATGTTCAATAATTTCTTCCTCCACGTGCAGGGGGTCAAGACGCACGTCAATACGCTCA
Organism: Nitrospirota bacterium; assembly: GCA_023229435.1. Classification (NCBI taxonomy): domain Bacteria; kingdom Pseudomonadati; phylum Nitrospirota; species Nitrospirota bacterium. The sequence continues at coordinate 71,773 of JALNZF010000010.1, read as the reverse complement.
GGCCGGCATACACGCTGGGCCTGGGACTGGCATCGTTCTTTCTGCTCCTGATCACCGTGCTGTCGGGTGTCCTGCTCATGATCTATTTCAATCCCTCGATCGAAAATGCCTACAATTCGGTAAAAGACATCACCTATGTCGTCTTCTCCGGCAAGCTGGTCAGAAACATGCACAAGTGGGCCGGCGAAGGAATGATCCTGTTCGTTTTGTTCCACATGGCGAGGGTCTTCTATACCGGTTCATACAAGAACGGAAGGGAGTTCAACTGGCTGATCGGCATCGTGCTCCTGGTCATCACCTTTGGGATCAACCTCACCGGCTACATGTTGCCCTGGGACCAGCTGTCCTACTGGGCCCTCGTCATAACTTCGAACATTATCAATTCGCCGCAAGAGATCACCGACTCCCTCGGCATCACACAGTTCGCCGACATCGGCGGATTTTCAAAGGAACTGCTTCTTGGCGGACTGGCCCCGGGCAAGGAATCGCTCAATCGTATCTATCTTTTTCATATCATGCTCTTGCCGCTCATCCTGTTCCTCGTTCTCGGCGCGCATTTTTGGAGGATCCGGAAGGACGGCGGACTCACGAAGCCGGAAAACTTCCTGACCACGGCCGGTGCCGCGGAAAGGCTGACGCTGCCGCAGAAAAAAGGCGGCATCTTCAGCACGAACAAAACCTACGGCCTCATGGAGCTGGCAAAAGGCAGAACGCCCGCCGTTGACAAGGATATCGAGAATACCGTGTTGAGCTGGCCGAATCTCCTGCTTGCCGAAGCCGCTGTCTTCTTCCTCTGCCTTGCCGCTGTAATCGTTTATTCATTTTATATGGATGCGCCGCTCAAGGAACTTGCCAACCCCCTCATCCCCGAAAATCCGGCAAAGGCGCCCTGGTATTTCCTCGGGCTTCAGGAGCTGCTGTCCTACTCCGCGTTCATGGGCGGCGTCGGCCTGCCGAGTCTTGCGCTCCTGGGACTGGGCCTCATCCCATACCTGGACCGGGAACAGGCTCATGTGGGCATCTGGTTTTCGGGGAAGGAGGGCAAGGCCGTGGCGCTGCGGGCCCTCGTCGCGGGGGCCAGCGTGCTCATCGCGCTCCTGGCGTTCGTGATCAACTTCGGGTGGCTCAGGAACTGGTGGCCGAATGTGCCGCAGCTGCTCATCACCCTCGTTAACCCGGGCACCATCTGGGTCGGGTTCATGATCGCCTGGTCGCTCCTCATAATCAGGAAAACAGGCTCCACGAGGATGGGCGCTATCGCCCTGTTCACGATGTTTCTGGTCAGCTACATAATTCTCACCTATGTGGGGACGGAGCTTCGAGGACCGAACTGGGGCTTCTTCTGGTCGAAGAGCCAGTGGCCGGTGCATTAGACGAGAAACAAGCATCAAATATCAGGCACCAAATTACAAATTAATTCAAAGCACCAATCGTTAAATACCACACGTTTGGAAATTTGAATTTTGGAGCTTGGAGCTTATTTGTTTTTTTGTGATTTGTGATTTGAAATTTGTACTTAAGAGGTGTCTTTATGAATAATAAAAAAGATGATGATCAAAGTACCGATGGTCTTTCCCGGCGAAAGTTCCTGACGATTGCCGCCGGCACCGGGGCGGGGATCCTGCTTTCAGGATGCGATACCAAGCTGTTCACCTTTTTGAAACCGAAATCAGACAACCCCCTTGAATTCTATCCGGACAGGAACTGGGAAGCCGTCTACCGGAATATCTATAAAGAGGACAGCCACTTTCACTTTCTCTGCTCGCCGAACGACACGCACAACTGTCTGCTGAAGGCGCACGTGAAAAACGGGGTGGTCACCCGCATCAGCCCCTCGTACCGGTACGGCGAGGCCAAGGATCTGTACGGCAACGGCGCGTCCCATCGGTGGGACCCGCGCGCCTGCCAGAAAGGGCTGGGCCTTGCCCGCCGCCTCTACGGAGACCGGCGTATAAAAGGCGCGATGGTGCGCAAGGGTTTCAAGGACTGGGTCGACAAGGGAATGCCGAGGGATTCTCAGACCGGCAGTCCGCCGAAGGAATATTTCGACAAGCGCGGACAGGACAAATGGCTGAAGATCACCTGGGACGAGGCCTTCACGATGAGCGCCGCGGCCTTGAACAACATTGCCGAGACGTACTCCGGTGACAAGGGTTTCGACCGTCTCACCCGGCAGGGGTACGACCCCGCCATGCTCGATCCCATGAAAAAGGCGGGGACCCAGGTACTGAAGATCAGGGGCGGCATGTCGCTGCTCGGTGCAACGAGGATCTTCGGCTATTATCGCTTCTGCAATATGCTGGCGCTTTTAGACGACAAGATCCGCGGTACGGGCCCCGAGAAATCGCTCGGCGGCAGGGGCTGGGACAGCTACACCTGGCACACCGACCTCCCACCCGGACATCCCATGGTGCTCGGCATGCAGACCAACGAGTTCGATCTGAACAGCGTCGAGCACGCACAGATGGTACTCTTACTCGGCATGAACTGGATCACGACGAAGATGCCCGATAGCCACTGGCTGACCGAGGCGCGTCTCAAAGGGACGAAGGTCGTGAACGTGTCCGTGGAATATCCCGCGACCGGCTGCCGCTCCGACGAGATCATCGTGATCCGTCCCGGTACGGACCCGGCGCTCATGCTTGGCGTCGCGCATGTCATCATCAAGGAAAAGCTGTACGATGCGAATCATATCAAGAAGTATTCCGATTTGCCCTTCCTCGTGCGAATGGACACCCTTGATATGCTGCGGCCCGAGGACGTGATCCCGGGGTATCAAAAGAAAGCGCTGACCAAGGACACGGTCGTGATGAAAAAGAACGATCCCTTCATCAGCCATGTTCTTGAACATGACAAACAGATCGTGACGGAAGAGATGGCAGCTGAATGGAGCGACTGCGTGGTCTGGGACGCGCAGACGAGGAAGCCCGCCTCCGTCAGCCGGGAGGACTTCGGCAAGAAGTTCGGCATCGACCCGGCGCTTGAGGGGACCTTTGAGGTAACCACGCTCAAGGGCAAGACGGTGAAGGTGCGGCCGGTGTTCGACCTCATGAAACAGTATATCGACGAAAGCTTTACGCCGGAGCAGACCTCGAAGATCACCTGGGCGCCGAAGGAGGCGATCATCTCGCTCGCCCGGGACATCGCGTCCCGTCCCGAGGGGACCCTCTTTGCCTGCGGCATGGGCTCCAACCAGTATTTCAATGCCGACCTGAAGGACCGCGCCGTGCTGTTCGTGGCGGCCATGACCCGCAACCTCGGTTTTCCCGGAGGCAATGTGGGGAGCTTCGCGGGCAACTACAAGGTGGCGTTGTTGAACGGCGTCGGGGCGTATGTGGCGGAGGACCCCTTCAACATAGAGCTTGATCCCGCAAAACCCGCGCATAAAAAATATTATACCGTGTATGAGTCAGCTCATTTTTATAACTACGGGGACCGTCCTCTCCGAGTCGGCGGTCATTTGTTCAGCGGGAAAGGTCATCTGAACACGCCGACCAAGTTAATGATGTTCGCAAACTCGAACTCGCTGCTCGGGAACGCGAAGTGGCATTACGACGTGGTGAACAACACCCTGCCGAAGATCGAGATGATCGCCGTGGCCGAATACTGGTGGAACGGTTCGTGCGAGTATGCTGACATCGTCTACGGCTGCGATTTTGCCGCCGAATTCAAGCAGCCTGATTTCAGCGCTTCCTGCACTAACTCCTTTGTACAGGTGCATCCCCGGACCCCGCTGCCGAGGGTCTTCGATACCAAGCCCGACATCGAGATACTCGCCGGGCTCGCCGGCGCCCTCGGGAAGCTGACCAGGGACAGGCGCTTCGATGATTACTGGAAGTTTGTGCATGAGGACAAGGTCAGCGTCTATGCCCAGAGGATCTTCGACGGTTCTCAGGGCCTGGCGGGGTTCAAGTTTCCGGACCTGGAGACAAAGGCAAAGGACGGCATTCCCGCCCTGATGAACAACAGGACCTACCCCCGGCTCGGGAGCTGGGAACAGGTGCACGAAGACAAGTTGTGGTACACCAAGTCAGGCAGAATGGAGTTCTATCGCTTCGAAACGGAATGGATCGAACACGGCGAAAATATCCCGGTCTACCGGGAACCCATCGATTCAACGTTCCATGAGCCCAATGTGATCGTCGGCAGGCATCCTGCGATCCGGCCGAAGCGGCCCGAGGACTGGGGATTCTCTTCAAAAGACCTTTCAACGGAATCGCGCCAGGTGAGAAACATCCAGTATTCTTCCGAGGAGGTTATGAAGACGAAGCACCCGCTCATTTCCAAGGGCTTCAAGTTCATCTTCCATACGCCGAAGTACCGCCACTGCACGCATACGACGGCGGGGGATACCGATATGGTGGCTGTGTGGTTCGGACCTTTTGGCGATGTGTACCGCCGCGACAAGCGCATGCCCTTCGTGACCGAAGGGTACGTGGACATGAATCCCCTCGATGCAAAGGAACTGGGCATTGAGGACGGCGATTATGTCCATATCGACAATGACCCTTCGGACAGACCCTATCGGAACGCCAAGGCCGGGACCGAGGAGCACAAGACGGCACGCCTTCTGTGCCGCGCCCGGTATTACTGGGGCACGCCCCGCGGCGTGACGCGCATGTGGTACAACATGTTTGGGGCAACCCTCGGAAGCGTCAAGGGACACGAGACGCGGCCTGATGGGCTCGCCAAGAACCCCGAGACCAACTATCAGGCCATGTTCCGCTACGGCAGCCACCAGAGCGGCACCCGGGCATGGCTCAGACCGACGCTCCTGACGGACTCGCTTGTCCGCAAGGACGCCTTTGGCCAGAAGATGGGCAAGGGGTTTGCACCGGACATCCATTGCGCAAACGGCGCGCCCCGGGAAGGTTTCGCGAAGATCACGAAGGCCGAGAACGGCGGCATCGGCGGCAAAGGCCCGTGGCAACCCGTGACCAAAAACATACGGCCCACCCACGAGGATGATGCCATGAAGGCCTTTATCCAGGGTGGATACATAAAGAGCAAAAAAGCATAAGGAGATATCAGCGAATGCAAATGAGAAAAGTATATAACTGGCAGTTGGGAAGGAACGCAGCGTACCTGTACCCCCAGCACCGGCCGAAGAAACAGTGGGCCATGATCTTCGATCTGAACAAGTGCATCTCGTGCCAGACCTGCTCCGTTGCGTGCAAGACCACCTGGACGTCGGGAAAAGGGCAGGAGTACATGTTCTGGAACAATGTGGAGACCAAGCCCTACGGCGGCTATCCCATGGGATGGGACCGTGGGATCCTCGCAAAGCTCGGGTTCCAGGAATGGATCGGCGACAAATATGCGGGCAAGACCCTTTTTGAGGCGGCGGAGAAGGATGAGAAGATCCTCCAATATCTTGCCGAGGATGACGATTGGGCGCACCCGAACATCGGCGAGGACGAGGTTGCCGCCACGGTCAACCAGGGGGACTGGATCACGATGCCCCACCGGATATGGATGTACTACCTCCCGAGGACCTGCGCGCACTGCACGTATCCCGCCTGCCTCTCGGCGTGCCCGAGGAAAGCCATCTACAAGCGGGAAGAAGACGGCATCGTGCTGATCGACCAGTCACGCTGTCGCGGGTACCGCGAATGCGTCCGCGCCTGTCCCTACAAAAAATCGATGTTCAATGTCGAAACGAGGATCAGCGAGAAATGCATCGGCTGCTATCCCAAGGTCGAACAGGGCGACATGCCGCAGTGCGTGACGAACTGCATCGGCAAGATCAGGCTCGCTGGATTTGTCAGCACACCCGAACAGTCGCGGAAGGATAACCCCATCGATTATCTCGTGCATGAGAGAAAGCTGGCGCTCCCGCTCTACCCGCAATTCGGCACGGAACCGAACACCTATTATATTCCGCCGATCCACGCGCCCCTGCCTTATCTGGAGCAGATGTTCGGCCCGGGCGCAGGCCAGGCGATCGCGGCCTATAAAGCCATCAAGGACGACCAGACGCTGAAGGGATTGCTGGTGCTGTTCGGCAGCATGGAGAAACGACTGGATTCGTTCAAAGTGGATGCGGACCATGCCTACGGTTATGACGAAAAGGGGAATGAAGTGGTAAATGTGCCCCTGACGGAACCCATGTATATCAGGGAGTACTATGACAAAAAAATCCACGTCTATCGGCACAATACGCCGTAACAGGAGAGTGAGGTTTCCATGATCAGAAAAACATTATTTCTCTTCTTCGGCATAGCCCTTGTTGCAGCTTCGGCCTCTGCCGGGGACAAGAAGTTCGTTGAATTCAGCTCCGTGCGCGTAACGGTCGATGTGGGCAAAGTCGGACTGAACGACACTGTGTGGAGAACGGCCGCTCCGTATAATCAGCCGCTCCAAAGGCAGTTTCTCGTAGACCCGAAGCCCTTGGATGTGGGGGTGAAGGAGATCCAGGTCCAGTCGGTCCATGACGGAAAATACATCGCTTTCAGGCTGGTATGGAAAGACCTGACTAAAAATGACGATCCGAAGATCATGAATTTTTCGGACGGTGTTGCCCTCCAGTTTCCGGTCAAAAAAGACCCGCTTCCCGAGTATTTTATGGGAGAGCCCGGGAAACCGGTGCACATACTTCACTGGAAGGCCTGGAGGAGCGCGGACCTGAAAAAAGGATTCCAGACCGTCAAGACAGCTTATCCGAACATGACCGTGGACATTTATCAGTTCGATTATCCTGTAAAGGGAACGGGGACCGAGAAAACGCAGGCCGAGAAGGACATCTTCATTCCGGGTAAGGCTGCGGGAAACCCTCTTTCTGTTCCTCATAAAGAGATCGTCGAGGAGCTGTTCGCGGAAGGCAGCGGGACCCTGAAGTCGACGAATATCGAGAACACGTCGGGTGACGCTGAGTGGAATAAGGGAGAGTGGATCATGGTATTCAGGAGGCCGTTGACGGTCGGGGACCACGGCAGCGTGCAGTTTAAGCCGGGAGAAAAAATGCCCGTGGCGTTTGCCGTATGGGAAGGCGGCCGAAAAGAGTCTGCAGGGAGAAAGTCCGTCAGCCCGGCATGGGCCGAGGTAAAGGTCGAACCATGACGATAGGAACGATCTATCTCTATAAAACCCTGTCGCTCGGGTTTGCGTATCCGCAAGAGGGAAATTGGATACAAATCGAAGACCTACTGTCCGCGTGCGGCGACCTGCCTGAGGGGGATGTATCTTCGATGATGAAGGCTTTCAAGTCATCCTTTCTCGCGAACAGGCACAGGGTCAGGGACATGGAATCCGAGCACCTGCGCATCTTCGATATGGGAAGACTGATTTCTCCGTATGAGACGGAGTATTTGCAGGAGAAGATATCGAGGAAACCCTTCGAACTCGCCGATATCGCCGGTTTTTACCAGGCCTTCGGTTATGATGTAAGCGATGGGGCGGAACACCGGGAGCCGGTCGACCATGTTGCCGTGGAACTTGAATTCATGGCGCTGCTCGCATACAAAGAGCTCTATGCCGGGGAAAACCATCAGGATGAACACCTGTCGATCGTCCGGGAAGCTCAGAAAAATTTTTTGCATGAGCATCTTGCACGGTGGGGTTTTTTCTTCAGCAGCCGTATCAGGGGAATTGAGTGCGAGGACTACTATAAGAATCTCGGGAAGTTCCTTCACGCTGTTCTCTCCGCGGAATGTGAGATCCACGGATTAGCTGTTGCAGGATATGAAAAGGAAATCAACCGAGATGCTCCAGGCGGCGTGATAGAAGAGGAACTCAATTGCGATCAGCAATTGCCCGCAGGCGGTATTTGAATATAAACCCACGCACGTAAATCCCGTGGGAGGAAACGTTCTCGAACGGGGTAAAGAGGGATCCTATGCGCAACCGGTTTTATTTGTGGCTATTATTTTTCTCTGCGGTGATATTTGTTCTCTACTCGGCGCTTGCCGCGTACCGGGAGGCTACGCCTGAGTGGAAACACTATCAGCTTGCCTTCCAGGAATCCCTGGCGAAGAACGCACAGGATCCTGAGACCAGGGACAAGGCGCGGGCCATGACCGTTGAGCTGCAGCAGATCTATCTTGGCGGCCTCGGCGTTGTCGACCGGTGCACCAGTTGCCATATCGGCGTTGAAATTCCTCTTATGGCGGGCGCTGCGGAGCCGCTTGCGCAGCACAGCGGCGACTATTTGAAGAACCATCCACCGGACCGCTTCGGATGCACCATATGCCATTACGGCCAGGGCAGGGCCACGAACAAAAAGGAGGCCCACGGCCTCGGGCACGCGATGCACTGGGACCATCCCATCATCCCTCTGGAGTATATTCAGAGTGCTTGCGCATCCTGCCATGATCTCGGCATGTTGAAGGACCGGGGCGGGGAAAAACTCGTCAAGGGTGAGAAGATATTCAGGGAAAAGGGTTGCAAGGGATGTCACAAGCTCGACAACATCGGCGGCGTGCTCGGCAAGGCCCTCGACGGCGTCGGTTCGCAACCCATAGCCTATTTTCCCATGACCTCGCCCATGGCCATGCCTTCCGTAAAAGGAGAGAAGACCGTCTACTCCTGGATGAAACAGCATTTCGACGATCCCAGGAACCTGGTGCTCGGGAGCGAGATGAAGTCCGATTTCACGGACCAGGAATCCGATCTCTTGACCACCTATATCCTGTCCCTGCGAAGCGGCGAGATGCCGAAAAAATATCGCCGCATCAGGGAGTCTCCGGCAGCAGCAGGAGATCGGGTGGACGACGGTGAGACCCTGTACAATATGTACTGCATCTCCTGCCATACGACAGGAAAGGAGAGCGTGAACGACGAGGTCTTTAAGAGGACCATCCCCGCCATCATGAACCCGGCCTTTCTGAAGGCGGCCAGCAACCCCTATCTCAAGAAGGTCATTGAAGAAGGAAGGGCCGGTACGCAGATGACAGCGTGGAAAACCGCGGCAGCCGGATTGACGGACCGGGAAGTCGATACCCTCGTCGCCTACATAACGAGAAGCAGGCTTGGAGAGCGGCCGGAACCGTTCCGCTCTGCAGGGTACAAGGGCGATGTCGCGCATGGCCGGGAACTGTACAATGTCCGTTGCATCAGCTGCCATGGGGCCAGGGGGCAGGGCGGGGTCGGGCTGAACCTCCGGAACCCCGTGGTCCAGAAGGACGCGGAACCTGATTTTCTGGCGATCACCATCCGTGACGGAAGGGCCGGGACCCATATGGCCGCGTTCGGTAAAAAGGGCGTCGGTCTCAGTGATCAGGACATTACCGACATCGTGACGTATGTCAGGACATTGTCAAAGGAGCGTTAGACGCTATGAAGGTACTTTTCATCAAGAATGATGCGGCAGAGGGACCGGGTACGATCGAAGATCATTTAGAACAACGGTCGATCCCGTATGATATCGTGGAGCTGCACCGCGGAGATCCAGCGCCGGACGTGGACCGTTACAGCCATGTGGTCATTATGGGGGGGGGCCATGGCGGTATATGAGATGCAGCTCCATCCGTTCCTCTCACAGGAAGCAGCGCTGATCGAGAAGGCGATCAGGCTGGACCGGCCGGTGCTCGGCGTCTGCCTCGGAGCGCAGATGCTGGCGCACGTGCTTGGCGCCAAAGTGTTTCCGGGGGGCATGAAGGAGATAGGCTGGTACGATGTTTCGCTGACCGCCGAAGGAATGGACGATCCGTGCGTAGCGGCGCTTGCCGTGGACAGGAAGAACATGGCGCAGGTGTTTCAGTGGCACGGAGATACTTTTGATCTGCCGCAGGGCGCTGAGTGCATGGCGTCGTCGGAGATATTTCCGAATCAGGCATTCCGGTACTCCCGGAGGGTATATGCTCTTCAGTTCCATATAGAGGTCACTCCCGAGATTGTGCGGAAATGGTTTGCCCATGAGAACGGAATAGACCGGGCGGCTGTTGATGCTGATTCGAAGAGGATCTATCCGAAGTACCGTGAACGGGCTGAGCGGTTTTACCGGTCCTTCTTCGATGAAGGAGAAAGGTAATGCGGATGAAGCATCAGACGCAATGTGCATCACTATTCGAGGAGTTGCTGGCCGGGTCTGTAAAAGTGCACGGTCACCTGTGCGCGGGACAGGTGCTTGGGGTGAGGATGTCCATGCTCGGACTGCGCGAAATAGGCATCAGCGACCCGAAGGGCAAAGACCGGAAGAACATCATCGTTTTCGTTGAAATGGACCGGTGCGCCACGGACGCGGTCCAGTCGGTCACGGGATGCAGCCTCGGGCGACGGACCATGAAGTTTATGGATTACGGCAAGATGGCGGTGACGTTTCTCAACCTCAAAACAAACAAGGCAGTGCGGATATTTGCCCGTGAGGATTCCCGGGAGAAAGCAAAGGCATGTTACCCGGAGATCGAGAATAAATATGCCGGACAGCTTGAGGCTTATAAGGTCATGTCCGATGAGGATCTTTTTGACGTGATGGAAGTTACCGTTAAGCTGCGTCAAGAGGACATGCCGGGACGACCGATGCGCAGAGTGAAATGTGACTCCTGCGGCGAGCACGTCCAGGACATGCGAGAAAGCTATCAGGACGGCAACGTCCTGTGTGTTGCCTGCGCCAGGGGCGGCTACTATGAAGAAATAGAACCCTTCGTGGCGGTGCGTTATGCAAAAAAACCATAACGACCTGGATATCAGATCAAAGATCTGGATTGAAGTCGGCGGTGAGCCTGTGTTTGGCCGCGGCAGGCGTTTTCTCCTTGAAGCAATAGACGCCTACGGTTCGATCAATCGGGCGGCGCAGGAAGTTGATATCTCCTTTCGCAAGGCGTGGGGCCATATCAAGGCCATGGAAGAGCGGCTCGGCGTGAAGCTTATCGACAGGCAAACCGGGGGAAAGAACGGCGGAGGCGCTGTTTTGACGGCTGAGGCGCGGAAGTTTCTGAAGAATTACGAGGCACTGGAAAAAGGCATACAAGAGCTCGTCGATAAACGGTTCAGAAAAATATTCAAGGGAGGCGCCCATGTGTGACACCATTCATGATCAGCAAGGACCAGGAACAAAATCGATACCCGTTCAGCAGGCCATCGGCACGGTCCTTGCCCATGATATTACCGAGATCAGGCCGGGTGAATTTAAAGGACGCGCCTTCAAGAAAGGCCACGTCATCCGCGAAGAGGACGTTTGTCACCTTCAGCGGCTCGGCAAGGAACATCTATTCGTGCTTCAGGTCGCCGATGACGAGATGCACGAGAACGATGCCGCGTACGCGATTGCCAAGGCGCTCATGGGCGAAGGGGTCGCGATCAAGGGCGAACCAAAGGAAGGAAAAATAAACATCATTGCGGAGCGTGATGGACTTCTTAAAATAGATCGTGATGCGCTTTTGAAATTCAACATGCTTGGAGAGATTATGTGTGCAACTCTTCATGACAATACAATCGTTAAAAAAGGACAGACTCTCGCAGGAACGAGGGCGATCCCGCTGGTGGTGAAGAAAGTGGTGGTGGAGGAGGCGGTAAGGATAGCGGAGTCTGCACGGCAGGACAGGGGGACAGGACGACACGGGGACAGGGAGAAAATGAAGCTGACGCCGATTTCCCGGCGTCACCCCATTACTCCGTCTCCGCGTCTGACCGGCGTCATCGAAGTAAAAGAACTGCGCAAACCGAAGGTCGGCGTCGTGATCACCGGGAACGAAGTATACCACGGCAGAATCAAAGACGCCTTTGCGCCGGTCATTACGAAGAAGATAGAGGAGATCGGCGGGGAGCTTGTGGGCGTCTACTATGCGCCGGACGATAAGGCATTCATTGTGGACAGGCTTCGGGAATTGTTAAATGCCGGGGCTGACCTGCTCATCACCACGGGCGGCATGTCCGTGGACCCCGATGACGTAACGCGGTTCGCGATCCGTGAGCTGGGCGCCATTGATATTACCTACGGTTCAGCGGTTTTGCTGGGAGCGATGTTTTTGGTTGCTTATCTTGAGAATGCGGAATCCCCCCTCACCCCACCCTCTCCCCTGGGGGGAGAGGATAAAGGAGCGGGATGGTTTCACTCCGAACTCCGAACTCAAAACTCCAAATTGATTCCGATTTTGGGGATCCCCGCCTGTGGCATGTATGCAACGACCACGATCTTCGATCTGGTCCTTCCCCGGGTACTTGCTGGTGAACGGATAGGACGAAAAGAGGTGGCTGAGCTGGGCCATGGTGGACTCTGTATGAAGTGCGACGTTTGCAGGTATCCGGTCTGTCCTTTTGGCAAGCTGGGATGACTTCTCTGGATTCAAAACAGAAGGATTTGCCGTTCGCGGAGCGGGCAGCTGTGCTCACTGATTCGTTCAACCGTCGGATAGACTATCTCAGGATCTCCATCACTGACAGATGCAATTTGAAGTGCTTCTATTGCATGCCGGAAAATGGACTCAAACAATTCGGCCAATCTGAAATTCTCACCAGCGATGAGATCATCAGGATCGTGCGCATTGCAGGCAAATACGGCGTCAGAAAGGTCCGCCTGACCGGAGGCGAGCCGCTTCTGCGTAATGATATTTTCCAGCTTATCTCAGGGATCAAGAGCGTCGGGATAAAAGATCTCAGTATAACCACGAACGGACAACGCCTGGCAGGCATGGCGCAGAAGCTGAAAAAGGCCGGTCTCGACCGGGTGAATATCAGCCTCGACACCCTAATCGCGGAGCGATACCGAAAGATAACGAGGGGAGGCGAGATTGATCGAGTATGGGAAGCTATAGCGGAAGCGGAACGGACCGGGCTCTCGCCGGTGAAGATCAATGTGGTCCCGGTGCGGGGCGTCAATGATGATGAACTTGCCGGGTTTGCAGCCCTTACTTTGCATAAGGACGTTCATATCCGGTTTATCGAGTTTATGCCTATTGGCAACCGTGAAAGATGGAAACCCGATGCCTATCTGAGCAAGGAAGAGATCAGGGAGCGTGTGACTTCAGTGGGAAAACTTGTTAAGCTGCCGTTCAAGGGTGGTGGGCCGTCACGAAACTACCGCATAGAGGACGCACAAGGTATGATCGGTTTCATCAGCCCTATCAGCGACTGCTTTTGCGGTTCCTGCAACAGGCTACGGCTCACGGCAATTGGGAGACTGAGACCCTGTCTGTTTTCCGAAATATCAGTAGACATTAAAACTTCGCTCAGGAACGGCGCATCCGACGATGAGCTGGAAAATCTATATCGGGGCGCTGTCTTATCCAAACCCGCACGCCATACTCTCCAAGAGGGTTCTTCTCTCCATCCTGCATTATCTCCCATGTCCCAGATTGGAGGATAATGGATGATAAATAAATTACGCACTTCGATGATGAAGGCGCGGCCTGGTCCATCATCATGGCGTTCACGTTCTCGGCGGCCGTGGGCGTGTTCTTCGGCGTGTACCCGGCGCGCAGGGCCGCGCTCCAGGACCCAATCCAGGCGCTGCGGTACGAGTAGTTCACCTTAAGCCCAATCTGCAAACGGTACATAATGTTTCCGGAATGATATTTAGATACCGAAAAGCAAATACCCATCAGAGCAAAGCCGCTAATCCGGTTTCTCTTCTCGAGGAGTGAATGAAAGGATGAGCCGAACCGTCACACTGTGTTACCGAATCGCAATCGCGATTCTCGTTTTATGGTGGGCGTCGGTGGTACCGGCACGCTCGGCCGTCGCCGCCTCGCGCGCAATCTGGATCTGGAAGGAAGACGCCTTCCGCATGCTCGACAAGGAAGAGGCGCAGCGAGAAGTAAAATACTTCAGGCATTTACAACAGGTATGTTATCGGCAAGGAATGCAACAGAAGAGGATTGGGAACGTTTATTTTCTAATTTTTGCTTCGAGCAGAGCAACCCGTTTTGCGAGCGCGTCGAATTCGTCATAATCGACTTTTCTTTTCAGCTCGACTTTTAGAAATTGAACATCGGATTTGATGATTTGTACGTCTTCCAGCAAAGCTCCGATCATCTCAGTGTGATTTATTTGCGCTGATTTGATTTCCTGGTATTGCTCAGCAATGAGATTGATCTTTGATTCGAGGTCTTCCTTGAAGATACCGACGACATGCTGAAATTCAGTTCGCTGTTCAGTAAGGATTTCTTTTAATTTATTCTCGGTAATTTCCATTGCTGCAATCTCCTTCTTTTATGGATGCTTTGATATTATACGTGGAGACGTATTTTGTCAAGATATCTCTCCCGCTAATCCGGTTTCTCTTCTCAAGGAGTGAATGACAGTATGAACCGAACCGTCACTCGGTGTTTCCTAATCGCAATCACGATATTTGTTTTCTGGTCGGCGCTCATAGTCCCGGGACACTCGGCCGTCGCAGCCCCGCGCGCCGTCTGGATCTGGGAGGAAGACGCCTTCCGCATGCTCGACAAGGAAGAGGCTCTGCGAGACGTAGAAACGTTTCTCGATCGGCAGCATATCTCGACGATGTATCTGTATGCCGACGAATATAACGGCCGGAATATTCTTGTGAACGAGCCCAGGAAATACCGGAAGCTTATCGCAAGCGCCCATGCGCGAGGGTTCAAGGTGTTTGCGCTTCTTGGCTCCGCGTATCTCCGCACCCAGGAGTACATCCTTCCGGAGAAACGTGCCGCCGCAGTACGAATGTTCGGGTTAGTCATCGAATTCAACAAAAACACGCCTGATGCGTCCTCGCGATTCGACGGCGTCAACATTGATATAGAACCATATCTTCTCGACGACTGGGCATCCGCGCGCCCGCTGCGTGGCCGGCAGTATCTGGACCTGTCCGCCGAATTCATGCGCATGAAGGCCGCGGCAGGATCGAGTTTGCTTGTGGGACCGGCAATGCCGTTCTGGTTCGACGGCATCGAAGACGTGGAGTGGAACGGGCAGCGCCGGAAGCTGAACGAGTGCGTTCAGGATATCTACGACTATGTCGCGATCATGGACTACAGGAACTTTGCCGAAGGTCCTGATGGGCTCGTGTCGCACGCACAAGACGAGCTCGACTACGCGGATAAAATAAACAAAAAAGTGATGATCGGCGTCGAAACTCTTCAGATCACACCGGCGAAGGTCACCTTCTTTGGAAAGGGCGCTCAATACTTTGAAGCTCAGCTTGAACTGGCGGAATCCGCGATGACACGGCATCGGTCGTTCGGAGGTTTCGTTGTCCATCACTTGCAATCCTATCGTGTTTTGGTTGAGGAAAAGAAGTGACTTCCACCGCATTTTCTCGATTTCAGCAAAGAGAATATACACGGAGCGGGAAACTTTAGTAAATAAGGAATCAAATTCTACTCAAAACGGCAGGAATATTTTGCCACATAAGGCACAGAAGTCACAGAGAAGAGCTTGGACGTAGTTTTAAAATCTAAATATTCAGGTTGGCCGCAAAAGACCCCCGATAACACATTTCGAGGGCAGGCTCCAAGAGCTCAAAGAAAAGCTGACATCGCGATATAGTGTACTTCTTTCCAACTTCGACGATTGCCGCACACGTTGTATCCCGTTGTTCACCTCCACATTCAGAAAAACCTTAAACACTTCACAGTTGACATGCCCCGGTAAATGCTGTAATTTTACACATGACAGGCATTGTTCTTTCAGGCGGTGAAAACCGCCGCATGGGCCGGGACAAGGCATTTCTCAAGCTTGAGGGAGCTCCTCTGATCGAGCATGTTTTGCGCGCGCTTCGCGCAGTGTTCCCGAGGATCATTATCGTGACCAACGCTCCGTCATCGTATGTCTCATACGACGCTCTTGCGATCAATGATGCCGTTGACAAACGGGGGCCGCTCACCGGCATTTATACCGGCCTGCTCAATTCAACGGACGAATATAATTTTGTGGCGGCCTGCGACATGCCTTTTTTAAACCCGGACCTGATCGCGTATATGGCCGGTCTGGCCGATGGACATGACATTGTTGTGCCGAAGATCGCCGGGCGCGTGGAGCCGCTTCATGCGATCTACTCAAAAGGCCTGCTGCCGCTCATCGAGAAAAGGCTCCAGGGGGACGCCCGAAACGTCCAGGGGATCTTCGGAGAAGCGCGAGTAAGGTATGTACGTGAAACTGAGATCGATAGCTTCGATCCCGAACATCGGTCGTTTAAGAATCTCAATACGCCAGAGGAATACAAGGAGGCAACATGTTTGGACTTGGAATGCCGGAGCTGATCGTCATACTGGTAATCGTAATAATCATCTTCGGTGCGAGCCGCCTGCCGCAGCTCGGCGAAGGGCTCGGGAAGGCCATCAAGGGTTTTAAAAAGGGCATTTCCGATTCTTCCGACGAAGCCGCAAAAAAAGACAACAACACAAAGGGTTAGCCCGGCGGGCCCCGGACGTATGAAATGGGTCCTTGCAGAATCAGATAACGGCGCGGCGGCCGCGCTTGCCGAAAGCGCGGGTCTGCACCCGCTCATCGCACGGCTCCTGGTCAACCGCGGCATCTCCGATCCCTCGGAAGCAAGCACGTTTCTCGCCTGCGATCTGTCAGCGATGTCCGATCCGGGCATCTTCAGCCAGATGGAAAAGGCTGTCGGACGGATCCGTTCGGCGATCGCCGGTGGTGAGAAGATCGTGGTATACGGGGACTACGATGTCGACGGCGTGACCGGCGCTTCGCTCCTGTTCCTGGCGCTCCAGCAATCGGGCGCGAAGGTGGACTGCTATATCCCCGACAGAATGACCGAGGGGTATGGACTGAATGCAAAGGCCCTCGAAACATTAAAGACCGCCGGCACGCAACTGGTCATTTCCGTGGATTGCGGCATTACCGCTGTTCAGGAATCGCGCCATGCGCGATCCATCGGTCTTGACCTGATCATCACCGATCACCACGAATTCGACCACGCTCCGGCGCCGGAGCGTGGTTCAAACGGCCCTGACGATTTTATTCTCCCTAATGCGTATGCGGTCCTTCACCCCGGGCTTCTTTCTTCAGGCGTTTCGCCTGCCCTCCGGGAGTTTGTAAGCGGACTGACCGGTGTCGGCGTTGCCTTTAAGCTGGCCCAGGCCTTTCTGGGCGCAAGCAGCATTGATGAACGCCTGATGAACTATCTCGACCTCGTGACCCTCGGTACGATCGCCGATGTGGGCAGGATCACGGGCGAGAACCGGATCCTGGTGAGGCATGGACTTGACCGGCTGTCTTCGGATTTGGATACCCAGCGGCCGGGGATCGCGGCGCTCAAACAGGTATCAGGTCTGAACAACAAAAAGATAGGCGTGGGTATCGTCGGTTTTACCCTGGCGCCGAGGATCAATGCGAGCGGCAGGATGGAGAGGGCTGATGCGGCATTCCAGCTGCTTACTACCAGCTCGCCGGAAGAGGCGTTGAAACTGGCCTCTGCGCTCGACGCGGTGAACAGGGAGCGCCAGTCCGTGGAATTGGCCGTCTGGGAAGACGCCCGCGGGCTTTGCCGCGCGATCGATACCGATGCCGCGGGAGCACTCGTGCTGTCATCCGGGAAGTGGCACGCCGGGGTCATCGGGATCGTTGCCTCGCGGATCGTTGAAGAGTTCTATCGTCCCACGGCGCTTATCTGCGTCCGGGACGGCGTTGGCAAGGGTTCCGCACGCAGCATCCCCGGCTTTGACCTCTACGAAGGCCTGGTCGGGTGTTCGGACCTCTTGTTGGGATTCGGCGGACACAAGTATGCCGCCGGATTTACCCTTGCGGAAGATAATATCCCCCGATTCCGCGAGCGGCTGAGCGCTCTTGTGCTGGAGCGGATTGGTCCTGAAGGATTCGTGCGTACGCTCTCCGTGGACGGCGCCGTCTCCCTCGACGAGTTGACTCGCGACCTGATGGCGCAGATCGAAAAACTGGGTCCTTTTGGACAGGGCAATCCCGAACCCCGGCTCGGCGCGCGGGACCTCAGCGTGGTTTCTTCGCGGATCGTGGGCAAGAAACATCTCAAACTGCGATTGCGGCAGTCGCGCCTGGGGCGCGACGTTTCTTTGGACGCTATTATGTTTAAGGGCGGGCATCTTCTCGGCAAAAAGATACGGGACGGGTCGCGGCTTGCCGCGGTGTTCACTCCCCGTCTCAATGTCTGGAATGGGAACACGACGGTGGAGTTGGAGTTAAGGGACATTAAAGTGGAGAAATAATAGCTGACAGCTCATAGCTCGTAGTTCATGGTTTATTGCTGTTGCTATGAGCTATGAACTACGAACTGTTTTCGCCATTTGGAGTTTGAAACATTATGCCTGCTGTTCGCCTTGAAGACATAGTTGAGCGGATCCAAGGGTACAATCCCGATGCCGATGTGGACCTCCTGAGGCGCGCCTATATCTTCTCGGCCAAGGTGCATCAGGGACAGACGCGGCTCTCGGGTGAAACCTATCTCAACCATCCCATCGAAGTGGCCGCCATTCTCGCCAATCTTAAGCTGGACGCGGCCACGGTGGCAGCCGGCCTGCTCCACGATACCATCGAAGACACCACTGCCACACCCAAAGAACTCAAAGAGATGTTCGGTGAAGAGGTCGCGGGACTGGTGGACGGCATGACCAAGCTCTCCCGCATTGAACTCCAGAGCCGCGAACAGCGCGAGGCGGAGAACTTCCGCAAGATGATCGTGGCCATGGCCAGGGACATCAGGGTCATTCTGATCAAATTGGCCGACCGGCTTCACAACATGCGCACGCTCAGATCACTCCCTCCGGAAAAACAGAAGCGCATTGCGCAGGAAACGCTCGATATCTACGCCCCCATCGCTAACCGCATGGGCATTTCCCGGATCAAGATCGAGCTTGAAGACCTTTCGTTCATGTACCTTGAACCCGAGGCTTACGAAGACCTGGTCCGTAAGGTCAACCAGCGCCGTATCGAGCGCGAGTCCTACATCAACGAGCTCATCGAGGTCATGAAACAGCAGCTCGGGGAGCATGGGTATAAGGGGGAGGTAAAGGGCAGGCCCAAGCACTTTTACAGCATCTACCAGAAGATGCAGAAGCAGGGGATCGCCTTTGAAGATATCTACGACCTGATCGCGATCAGGATCATCACCGATACCAAGGTGAACTGCTACGCCATCCTCGGGCTCATCCATTCGCTCTGGACGCCGGTGCCGGGCCGCTTCAAGGACTTTATCGGCGTGCCCAAATCCAACCTCTACCAGTCGCTCCATACCACGATCATCGGCCCCAAGGGGGAGCGTGTCGAATTCCAGATCCGCACCGATGAAATGCACCGCCTTGCCGAGGAAGGGATCGCCGCGCACTGGAGGTATAAGGAAAAATCAGCCATCAGTCAGCGCGATGAACAGCAGTATGCCTGGCTCAGACAGCTCCTGGAATGGCAGAAGGACGTCCCGGACGCCAAAGAGTTCATGGAAACGGTCAAGGGCGACCTGTTCCCGGACGTGGTCTATGTGTTTACTCCTCGCGGGGACGTGAAGGAACTGCCGATGGGTTCAACGCCCGTGGATTTCGCTTACAGCGTGCATACCGATATCGGGCATCAATGCGTGGGCGCCAAGGTGAACGGCAAGATCGTACCGCTCAAACATGAGCTTCGCAACGGCGACAAGGTCGAGGTCACCACCCAGACGGGCCACACGCCGAGCCGTGACTGGCTCAAGTACGTCAAGACCTCCCGGGCAAAGACAAGGATCAAGGCGTGGCTCAAGACCGAAGAACGCAGGCGGAGCATGCTCCTGGGGAAGGAACTGCTCGAAAAAGAGCTTCGCAAGCATGAGCTCAGCCCCTCAAAGTTCTTCAAATCGGAAGAGCTTCTTGGTGTCGTGAAAGAACTGTCCCAGAATACGATCGAAGACCTGCTGGCTGCCATCGGCTATGGCAAGGTATCTGCCCTCCAGGTCGCGAACAAGCTTGCTCCGGATAAGGTGCACATCGAGCCGGTCTCCAAGCCCAAGAGATCGTTCTTTAAACGCGCAAAGCCGGCCAGCGTAAGCGGAGGCATGAAGATAAACGGCATGGACAACATGCTTATCCATCTTTCCAAGTGCTGTAATCCCGTGCCTGGCGACAAGATACTCGGGTTCATCACCAGGGGGAGGGGGGTCGCCATCCATACCGTGGACTGTACGAATGTCAGCGATCTTACCTTTGATAAGGAACGGCTTGTGGAGGTTTCGTGGGGGGATCTGCAGGCCGGGGCCCATGCGGTCAAGATCTCGGTCCAGACCAAGGACAAACCAGGCCTCCTGGCCAGCGTCTCATCATCCATCAGCGCGGCGGAGGCAAACATTACACACGCCGAGGTTACCACCAACGAAGACCGTCAAGCCATGCTTAACTTTACTATAGACATACGGGATGTGGAGCATCTGAACAGGATCATAAAGAACATCGAGGCAATTAAAGGGGTCATTGACGTGAAGAGGATCAGGACAGGGTAGGGATGTGAGTTCGGAGTGCGGAGAGACATCGGCAATGAAAATATATAATGGTTTACATGAGTGGTAAACAAGTCAATAATAATAAATAGTTAAAGTATTATGTTAAAGATAATGTGGAGGTTATTTTGGAGAAGAAAATCATAAAAACAGACGATGCTCCCCAGGCAATCGGCCCCTATTCCCAGGCTGTTGAGGCGGGTGGCTTTGTGTTCGTATCCGGTCAGATACCGATAGACCCGAAAAGCGGAAATGTGGTACAGGTTGACATAAAAGCCCAGACCAGGCAGGTTATGGAGAATGCCAAAGCCATACTCTCGGCAGCCGGATGCGGCATGTCAAAGGTGGTAAAGGCCACGATCTATCTCAAGAACATGTCTGATTTCGCCTCGGTGAACGAGATATATGGCGGGTATTTCCCCGCTGAACCGCCTGCCCGGGCCACGATAGAGGTATCGCGTCTTCCCAAGGAAGTGGCGATTGAAATGGATTTTACGGCGTGGAAAGGGTAGTACGTTACACCTTACCGTAAAGCAAATCATAAACTTTTTGGTCGAGTCCGGATTATTTTCTTGACGCAGAAGGACTGGATATGATATATATCTATATACTGATATAGAGGGGGTGGCTCAATGCCGTTGACGAAGAAAGCAATGGTCCTTTTCGATGAGGACCAATATAAACGAATTCAAAATTTTGCGAAGACCCGTCACATCTCGGTGGGGAAGGCGATCCGTGACGCCGTGGACGCCGTTGTCCTGAAAAAAGGAAATGCCGGGGAGCGGATGAATGCCGCGATACGCCTTACGTCGGCAAAGGATGCGGACGCGGACTGGGACAAGTTCGAGCGGTCCATCGTGAAGGGTCATACGGGATGAAAAACAGGGTCTTCATCGATACCAGTATCTTCATGTACGCCCGGGGCAACGACCACGCGCTCAAGGCGCCCTGCGCGCAGATCATTCTTGCGATAGCCAGAGACGGCACGCTCGGCAATTTTGGCGCTCCGGTGGTGAATGCGGAGGTATTGCAGGAGATACTCTATCGATATATCATGATTGAGAAAGGAGATATCGGCCTGTCGATATGCAAGGACATCTTCGCGCTGGATATCGATGTTCTCTCTGTTACAAAAGACGATATGAATCGCGTGTTCGAGTTATTCGAGCGATATCGTTTGAAAAACCTTCCACCCCGCGACCTCATTCATGCGGCGGTCATGATCAACAACGGAATCTCCACCATCTTTTCAGCGGACAAGCATTTTGATGCGATCAAGGAGATCAAGAGAGTGCGCCCGGAACAGTTCGCTCGTTCTCTTTGACGCACCTGTTGTATTCCTTGTTCCCTAACCCGACAACGTTTTCTACGCAACGCGCTGTTCCTTGGCTGGCAGGAGGACATGCCGCTGCATGTTTGATGAAGAAATTGATGATGGAGTGCTGCGAGATCTGCATATCAGGGCGAAGATAATGTATATATCCCGGCATGCAAAGCATGCCCTCAAATGTCTTTATCGGGGGCGGCCGAGTGATGAGCTGCCCAAAAAAACAATGCACAACGTTGGACAAGTGCCAACTTAGATAACCTTCAGAAAACAGATTGTTAATCAAATAATAAAGAGAGATACTTGCAATTAAGTGACCCACATAAAAGTCAGAAGAGCCTTATTTATTATATGTATTTCTCCGTGTCTCAGCGTCTCTGCGGTAGATTATGACTTTTAATGAGAGCATCAAGGGCAGGTCAGCAAAAATTCTGCGTTATATCGATCTTTCCCTCAGGGCCAAAGACGACGCCGATTCCCTCGCGCCTCCAGTGGGGCATGAGAATATTTTTCCGGTGACCCGTGCTGTTCATCCATCCCTGCACCGTTGTTTCAGCGATCGTATCCTGCGAGTTCCAGTCGTAGAAGGCCTCACCATTCACCGTGGTAACAGAGGCATATTGGTTGTTCAATGCGATGTTTTCCGCGCCCCCGTAAATGGTATTGCCCACGCGGACCGCGCACTGATATCCTTCCTGTCGGTACCGGTATGAGAAGTCATGCCCTTCCGGGGAATTATGGCCAAAGTAATTTCTGAGTGCCATATCCTTGCTGTGTTTTCTTCCAATACCCGCAAGCGCATCATCCCATTCGAGTTGCGGCAAGCCGTGTGTTTTTCGTTCTCTGTTGATAAGGGTGTGGATCTTCTTTTCCAGGCCGGCTGCGGATATCGTCGGTTGTGGCCGCTTCTTGAGCGACACGGGGTCGATCCGTGAAGGGGCTGGGGCGCAGGAATAAAGGACAAGCGCGCATATCACGATACTGATCGTCTTCTGACAACGAGTGATCATCCTGATCATATTCTCCGCAGCGTCACGATCGTCGCTCCCCAGCCGCCGGCACTTCCTTCCGCTGTTGTAAACGATTCTACGTAGGGGAGCTTTTCAAGGATTTTCCCGACCATGGTCCGCAGCGTACCGACGCCTTTTCCGTGTATGATTCGGACCTGCGTGATACCGCGCTCCCGGCAGGCGGCGAGGTATTCGGGAACCAGGTCAGTCACTTCTCCGGGCAGGAACGTGTGCAGGTCGAGTGTGCCGTCTATGGGCAGTTCTATGGACTGGGGAACGGTCATGGTATTGAGATAACTCTCAGGTTGTCAGGTTCACGGTTCATGGTTTAGGCTGAATAAACCACAGGAGCTTTGATCTCAGTGCGTGCAAAAAATAAAGCCCACTCCTGTTCAGAGTGGGCCTGGTTTTGCAAAGGATGGATTACTTCGCGCCCAGGATCGCGTCCTTGGCGGCCTTGGCAACACGGAACTTAACGACCTTCTTTGCCTTTATCTTGATGGTTTCACCGGTTGCCGGGTTTCTGCCCATGCGGGCCTTGCGCTGTACCAGCACGAGCTTGCCGAGCCCGGGCAGCGTAAAGGTGTTCTTTGCTTCTTTATAGGCCGTTTCCGCGATGAAATCCAATAACTCACCGGCGGCCTTCTTGGTAAGTGATGCCTTCTCCGCGACCTTTGCCACCAACTGCGATTTCGTCATTGCCTTTGCCATATAGTTCCCTCCTGTGGAATTAGAATGGTGCTGCATGAGATCAACTATAGCCGATAAAGAGTATATTGACAAGGACTCTTTTTTGCAATTGACTGCGCGGAGGAAATGGAGCGGAAAAAGAAGGGTAGTCGCCTCATTTTAAACCGATGAACAAGCCGAATTTTTTTAGAAATTGCCGGACATCGTCTGCATGAGAGTGGATAAGCCGGTAAAGCTCCTCATTGTCAACTTCCCAGTAGATATGCACGAGGCGGTTCCTGAACCGTGCCATTTGCATTAATGTTTTAGTAAATTCAGCATCAATAGCACCTCTTTCTGAGAGGACTTTGAAGGTGTCGGCATAATCTTCGGGAGTTCTGAATGCATTTTTTGCGATGACATGATTGGCAAGATCGATAGTGCCTTCAATGGCAACGATAAACGAGTATTTGGCGCTTCCTATCTTATGGGGATCGGACAGAAACGCCTCTTTAGGGAGATGTTTTAATTCCTCAAGCCGTTCAAGAGCAGTTAATATCTCCGAGACAATTTTTCTTACCTTGTCCTGATTAAACTCCAATTCCCAGGGCCTCCTTCAAATACAGCATTCGATACGGCGCAAAATCAAAATAATCAGCCAGGGTGGCTTCCTGAAAACCCGTTCTCTTTTCATCATCGTTCACAATCAAGAGAACGCCTTCTTTAATGACGTTATATCTGAAGGAGAGAGGCGCCGTGTTCAGGACCCTGACATCTACCGGGTACTTCCGCACAACGTCCATGAATTCAGCCTCAAGCGAAAGCTCATACTCAAGTGGAGCGGCAGGCCTCGACACGAGATATAGGGCAACATCTATATCGTTAAAATCTTCACGTTTTACAAAGGAGCCGTGCAGATACGCAAAACAGATATCGGGATGTTTCTCCAAAACGCTTTTCAAGGTGTTCTGGACGGTGATCTTCTTCGTTTCCGTTAACTCGTTGAATTTTTTCATTGCCATGTGAAAATATTAGCAGATTGGAAGAGAAAAGACAAGCGCAGAAACGCAAACCGATCATGCATATTCTCGACTCGTTACCGGGAGGTGACAAAGTGAAGAAGCGTAGATTAAGGAGATTTCGAATTGCGCTACGATTTACCCGACCTGTCGACTGCGGCATTGTTATTAAAGAGAGGATGGAAAATGAACGCCAGAGTTCGCAGCCGCTCAACCGATGGAATACTTCGTCAAGCAGTCAATGTTGTAACCTCAACAACATGATGTTTCTTACGTGCATCGTCGACGATCTCTTCCAATTTTGAGGCAACCGCGTCGTCAATCCAATCCGCACCGCACTGCGCGCACACCGTTGCGGGCACTTATTATAGCAAACGCAATAATTATTGTTATATCATTTGTAGGGCAACCCTTCAGGGTTGCTTAAAGCAAGGCTAAAGCCTTGCCCTACATGTAACAATATTTTATGCGTTTGCATTAGATAAAGCATTTCGTGCCATAACTACCTCCGCTATCACGCTGCGGCATAGATTACCTCTGCGGACTCTAAAATCTCCTTACGACGAATGCGATTTCGACTTCGTTCAATGCCGCGGCGGCTTATGAGATCGACAGTGCGTCCAAAGAGAGATTTCAGCTCGTCCTGCATTTCCACGTGGTCAAGAAGGCTCCAGCCGGCATTTGGCGCAAAGGTCACCAGTACGTCGATATCGCTTTCTGGTCGGAAATTATCCCACAACACTGAACCGAACAACGCAAACTCGCTGATTTTCCAGCGGCGGCAAAAATTGGAGATTTTTTCCTTCGGAACATTAATTCTTTTTACCACTACACTATAATCAAGTGTCTTCATGGTGAGTCACCTCCTCGGCCACGGTAATGTGAATTATATCAGATTACCGTCTGTTTGCAATAATTTTATGCTCGGGTGTCAATAACGACGGGGAAAAAATCTCTTTCCTTTTTTGGGTTTTAATTTTAATCGGGTCACTGGGTCAAATTCCCCGCCGCTTGCGGCGAATGGATCAAGTGAACACGGTTCTAATACCCCGCTGCTTGCGGCGGGGTAGTTGATTAGTGTATGCACTTGACGGCGCCAACCCTATCGAGACAACCATATCATATTCCCGATAAGAGCACTCGGGGATGACGGAAATAGTGCGAAGATAGTGTAATGAGCGAATGTTCATAAGCCTGCCCCGGTATGCCTGTCCTCTTGGATTTTATTAAAGTCGGGGTTTATATCAGACGGGGGGGATGGTTTGAGAGAATTCACAATAAATTACGTTGGGTTCCGTCAAGTGCATAACCGCACTTTGGCCCATTTTCCCATTACTTTTGAAAATATAAATATGGTTTTACCTGTCCTGAGCGGTCATGAAAATTAATTAATCTGGTTGAAAAAAAAGAGATTGACATGCGCCAAAATCTCTGTTATATGATATACGCTAATTACATTTAATACTATTCTACCATCCTGATAATTTATAACAATACGGGGAAAAACAGCAAGAAGCTTTGGAAAAGAGGTGAGGTCTTTTGTCATTCTGCTGAGCCGGGAAAAGATCTTTTTTGAAAGTGTGTTCAGGTGAGTGTGTCTTCAACACCTGAAGAGGGCTGATAAACCTCCCCGCGGCAAAGTGATCGGGTATCCAGGGAATGAATTTATTATGGAAGAAACCGGCTTTACTCGAAATCTTCCCTCTGGCAAATTGCCCCTGCAAACTAATTTCAGAGAACTGCACGTTACATTACAAATCAATAATAATAAGGAGGAAATGATTGTGAACAAAAGGGAGGACATGGTTATGAACGAAATAGCGAAAAATACGACGCTATGGGGAAAGTGGTTTATCTTTTTTGCCTCATTGATCCTCTGTGTTGGTATGGGCGCGACGCAGGCCTTGGCGGCAGCAGATACTACATTAAACAATTTTACCATGCGCTCTCCAACTGGCAGTGCGGTGGGCGGCACCAATGACGTTCATTTCACCTGGGACGGGACCACGAAGACTTCTGTTGCAGCAGCCGGCCAGGTCTCGAATGCAACAATTACCTCATCCTGTCCGTTCCAGGGTAAGACGTGGTCGGCCCATGATGTGGCCGTCTATGGCCCCGGCACCTACACGGTCTACGCAGGTTGTCCGGAGGGAAGCCCCGGCTGCGGAACAGGCACTGCGATCACCTTTACGGTTGGTGCGACAGAACTCGGCGCCCACATGCTCTTTAACTGGAATCTTAGCACAAACATAGACGTGGTGGATGTCTGGACGCCGCACGCCGTGTTTGCACCGTCACCCATGCACACAGTGGCATGCGGTTCCAATCCGGCCAACACGGTTTGGGACTTGATGTCAAATGACTGGAATGGAGATGGCATAAACGGCCGTGGCATGGTAGATGGCCCGTTCATGAATTTCAATGCCAACTTCAATGTGATGGTTTGCGGCAACTGCAATGACAACGATGCATGTACAATCGATTCCTGTGATCTGGCCACAGCCACCTGCGTTCACACGCCTGTTTCAGGAACGTGTTGTGTAGGACACGCTGATGGGACAGTCTGTGACGACGGCGATGTCTGCACAGGTAATGACGTTTGTTTTAATGAGGCGTGTGTAGGAACACCCAAATGCGATGACAATGACGCATGCACAACGGATTCCTGTGATGTGTCCGGCACTTGCACGCACACACAAACGAATTGCGATGATAGTAATGTTTGCACCACAGATACGTGTGATTCTTCAACAGGCGATTGTGTTTATGTAAATAATACATCGTCCTGTGACGATAACGATGCCTGCACAGAAGGCGATGTTTGTTCAGGTGGAACATGTTCTTCCGGCACCTATATACCTGGTCCGACGTGTAATGTGGCTTGCAGTCCGGCCCCGACCCTTATCTATCCGACAGATGGCCAGAGCGGGTTGGGTTCGACAGTAGAATTTAGATGGACTAAGTGTGGTGATACTGATGGAGATGCTCTCAAGTATCATGTCACTTATTGTATAACCCCGGACGCTATGGGTTGCCCCTCCATAGTGGATGTTGCAGATGCGAGCAAAAAGAACAGCAAGAGTGTGTTCTATGCAAGCGGGGCAGGGCTGTTTATGATCGGCTTGACGTTCATCGGCGGTTTTAGGGGAAGAAAAAAGATCATTGCCCTTCTCATCATTGTAACGCTGTGTGCCGGCGGTGCATTCATCGCCTGCGGAATCACCTCAGACAAGAACGTCGGCACGCCCCTTGGCGACAACGAAATGAACTATATGGCTTCGGGGCTTACTCCGAGCACTACGTACTATTGGAAAGTCGAGGCTGATGACAGTAGAGGTGGTCTTGTCAGCAGTGTCTCGTACAGCTTTACGACACAGTAATTGGAAAATTTTAAGAGAACAGAGGTGCCCCGTTCTTCGCGGGGCGCTTCTGCTCTTGTTTTCATAGCACTTGTTGATATACGATATGAAGTTGAGCAATAGACTTCTATTGGAAATTACCGGTTACCTATATTACTCATATTACTCAAGGAGGACAGGATAATGATCAAGAGGGGGAACGAGCTTATGAATAAAATAGCGAAAACACCGCTCAGAGGAAAGTGGCTTATCCTTATTGCCTCTATCGTCCTTTGTGTTGGGATGGTCACAACACAGGCGTTGGCAGCGGTACAAACTTCTTATAACAACAATTTCACCATGATCAGCGCAGGCGGTCTCGCCATAACGGGCGGAATGAATGACGTCATATTCAAATGGGACGGGACCCAGCGGCACTCTGTTGCCACGGGCAGCCAGGTCTCGAATTGCGCATTTTCTTCAACCACCAGGTTCTATGGCGCTACCTGGGCGACACATGATGTGGTCCTTTATGGGCCCGGCACCTATACGGTCTACTCTCTCTGCCCGGGAGGAAGCCCCGGCTGCGGATTGACCGACGCGACACACCCTCCCATCACCTTTACGGTCGGGGCGGATGAGTTGGGCGTTCATTATCAGTTTAACTGGACTGTCTCTACGGACATTGATATGATCAACATATTTACGAGACATGCCGCGTTTCTCCCGTCACCCATGTGTTCCAACTATCCAAGCTCCTCTACTGAGCAGACAGTTGGATGCGGCGGCAGCGCATCATGCGAGACAGCTCAACAGCCAGCTGACCATCCATGTCCTGATCCCGATACACAGCGTACCAAGGTTTGGGACCTGATGTCAAGAGACGTCGATGGAGACGGCATAAATGGACTGCCTTTTGTGGACGGCCCGTTTGTTGGTTTCAGCGGCAATATGAGTATCATGGTTCCTTTTGCCGGCGGGGTACCGCCGCATGTCTGGCCTGATACAGACTTTATCAGATTCGGCGGATCGTCCGGCGACAAGACGCTCACAATCAAGAACAACGGGGATACCAATCTTATTATCACTTCCGTGAACGAGCTGTCACCGCCGTTCAAAATTGTCGAGGGCACGGACACATGTTCAGGCGCATCCCTTGGGACTTCCGTGGGCAGCGCGTCGCCGCCATCGTGCACGATGACCATACGCTTTGATAAACCGGAAAATAGCACCCTTAGTGATTGGACTACCAGCCTCATCATTAATTCCAATGACGCGGGAAGC
Source organism: Nitrospirota bacterium (assembly GCA_023229435.1). Lineage (NCBI taxonomy): Bacteria > Pseudomonadati > Nitrospirota > Nitrospirota bacterium. The sequence continues at coordinate 42,836 of JALNZF010000010.1, read as the reverse complement.
CCGGGAAGCATAACGAGGATCATGCTCAATGGCGGCAATGATCCACCCACTGCGCCTGTGCTGGTTTCTCCTGGAAACGGGTTGAGCGACGTGGGACCGGAACAGGAATTCAGGTGGATGAAAAGTACTGACCAGAACGGAGATACATTGTCGTATCAAGTCTATATGTGCCAGGACGCGGCCTTATCGTTGAACTGTATTACATCAACGGTCGCGAGCCGGACCAATGGCAAAGGCGTGTTTTATGCAGGCGGGGCGGGGTTGTTTATGATCGGCATGACATTCATCGGCGGATTTACGAAGAGGAAAAGGACCATTTTCCTCCTCCTTATTGCCGTACTGTTCACAAGCGGAGCGCTCATTTCGTGCCACAGCAAAGACGTGAGCGAGACCGCCGCACCAGCTCCCGCGGATCAAATGAGCTACTTTGCGGCCGGGCTGAATGCCGGCACTACCTACTACTGGAAGGTCGTGGCTGATGACGGAAAATCAACAAATAATTTAGCGGACAGCACAGAAACCTGGAGCTTTACCACCAAGTAAAAGAAAAACGGGGGCGCCCTTCTGTTGAGGGGCGCTCCCTGACTTTGATCTAAGAGAACCAAGTAATCGGTAAACATGTCGTTCGGTTTTCTCCAGTGAGGCTATCGCCTCCCCCTCAGACTGCCCTGTTCACACTGGCCGGCTGTAAAAGCACCGGCGAGGATATAACCCATCAACAACCGACAACTGCTACATTGGCGATCATAAGCCAGGGCACCCTTACTACGGGCACACTGATCGGTGCAGTTGATGTTACCGTTAACCTGCCTTCGGGAGTGACCGTGCAAACGACGCCTGACAGCGTCAATCCTTCTATACTGGTCATGAACACCGGCGTGGTGTTGGCTTCAGGTGTAACGGCCACCATAAACACGTACCTGACCGGCGCCTATACGGCTGCAACGGCAACAGAGCCCGGCAAAGTGATAGTCAAACTGCTCAATGCCAATGGTGTTGGAACGGGAGAGTTTGTCACGGTAAATTGCGATGTTGCAACGGGCGTCTTCCCGACAGCAGTTGATTTCAACTTGACCGATTTCAAGGCCTGGGATACGAACGGCGCCGAGATCATCCCCAGACTGACTGCCGGATTTACCGCGGATATAAGATGATTCAGGAATGAAGCTTTTGCAAAGGTCTTGAATTTATCCCGCAGCTCTGTATACCGCGAAGTGCTCTGAGGAATGGATGATTCCCTTCTTTATACGCTTCGCGGTTATTTTTTTGATATTAATAGTATGTATCTACTCAGTCAAAATCTGTTAGCCGCGAATGGCCTAAAAAATGAACCGGCCACTTAGAGAAGCACGCAAAGATCGCAGAGAGAATTAAAAACTGAAATACATGGTTTCAGGTTTTTCTTTGAGTTCTTGGAGCCTGCCCTCGAAATATGTTATCGGGGGTCTTTTGCGGTCAACCCGAGTAGTTACGATTCTTATCCGAATTATCAATCTTGAGTTGAAAGGTTAATCATGAAAATAAAAACCAGTTCATTGATATGCATTCTTACGCTCGCCCTGACGCTATATTTCTCCCAGCCTGTTTGCGCCGCATCGACGCTTTCCCTGTTGTCCTCGGGCGACGGCGGCTTTTCATTGCAAGGGGTGGGAATGGAAAATGTTGCGGCGCTTGATGTCACCATTAACTACGAAACCTCAACGCTTTCAAATCCCCGGGTCATGCCGGGAGTGTTCATTTCCGGCGCTCTGATGCAAGTGAACCCCAATGTGCCGGGGACCGTGCGCATGCTGATCATCACAACCTCTCCCATAAAAGGCGACGGTACTATTGCAACGCTGGCCTTTGACCAGACCGGCAATTCACCCGGCAGAATTATTGCGATCAATGCAAGCGTCGCCAATATTAACGGTGATCCGCTGCCGGTGCTGGCTCAGATCGTCAATTCGCCCAACGAGACTGAACCCTCATCCATCACCCCCTCGAACGCGGGGACTCAAGCCGATACCGGCGCTGTTCCGGTGCCATTCGGGCAGCAGGGAGTGATCGTCGGTATTGTGCCCTCCGGCGCATCTGCGGGCTCCAAAATCGAAGAGCCGTCAGCAGCTCCAGAAGTTTCTCCTGAGCCGGTAAAAGAGCTTGAGGTGGTTTCTCAAGAGACGGCAAGCAGAGCGGCCGGTACGGAGCAGGAAACGAATCCGACCAAACAGGACAAGAATATCTATTCACAAAAAAGTGTTCTGGAACGTTTCGGCATATATACGGGTGCACGCAGCGCGAAGGCGCTTACCGAACTCTTCAACCAGGAGCCGCTGATCGGTTTCAGGCAGGTTTCCCCGGTCGTTCTTTCAGACGGCAAGGCCACGGTCAAGATATCTTTTATCGCGATGACGACCGGCAAGAAGAAGCCTGATGTCAAGGTTTCGGGCGCCACCCTCCTTTCCCTGAAGAAAGATCCTGACAACACGAATACATGGATCGCGGAGCTGAGGCCGGACAAGAAGGCAGTATCGGCAACGCTCGCTGTTTCCCAGGAGAAGGTGAACATGGAGTTTCCGATCGTAGTTGCGCCGGCGGCCACTGTTGACCTGGATAAATCAGGTACGGTGACGGAGGCTGATTTCATGCTGTTTTTGCGTGATCACGGTACGGCGAAAAAACCCAAATTTGATTTGAACGGCGACGGGAAGAGAGACTTTGTGGATGAGTATATTTTTACCGCCAATTACATCATAAAGAAACCGGTAGTGATCAAATGAGGCGGGGACAAAACCGGTATGAGCAGCTTTAGTTACTATTAAGGTCTGATACTTTATGAAGCAGATCGACAGAGCGCTATTGGACTCACTGACGAAACAGGCCATGGAATCACCGCGTCACCGGGCGCACTTCAACCTTCATCCTGAATTGAACGACCCGGTACAGCGTCTCTGCATAGCCATAGAACCGGGGTCCTACGTGCGACCGCACCGTCACTCCGATCCCGAAACAGGGGAAGTACTAACCGCCCTGCGCGGATCATTGGCCATCCTGCTTTTCGACGAAAGAGGGAAGGTCCTTGAACGCACGGTGATCGATAACAACGGCATGATAGCCGCCGTGGAATTCCCAAGGAACACGTGGCATACCCTGGTGTCTCTGGAATCCGGAACGGTTTTTTTTGAGGTCAAGCAGGGTCCTTATAAGCCGATCGCTGAAATAAACAGCGCTTCATGGGCACCGGCGGAAGGCGCGCCCGAGGCCGCGCATTTTCTGAATTGGTTCAGGAACGCCAGGGCAGGGGATGTGCCGCCCGTTATAGCAAGCTGAGCCCGGTAGGTAGGGTAGAGCCCCTGCCTCAGGCATGCTGGGGCAGGTTGTGCGAAACCCGACGAATTAACTTTGAACGATCTTTAAGAAGCATTATTGTATCTGCTCAGGTCAAATCAGGTCAAAATCTATTGGCCGCGAAAGAACGCAGAGAACACAAAGAAAAGCAAAACAGGGTTCTTCTCAATATTGGGATCTCTGACAGCGTAAGCTCTGCCGAATTAACCCAAGGAGCATGAATATGATTGCGATAAGCGAACTGTGCGACGTTGTACGAGAAACGGGCTATGCCATTCATGTTTATCATGGACATGGGCATCTCGAAAAGGTGTATGAAAATGCGCTGGCAAACCGGCTAAGAAAAACCGGACTCGACGTAAAGCAACAACATCCTCTCAAGGTCTATGATGAGGATGGCACGGTGTTAGGCGATTATTTCGCCGATTTACTGATAGATGACAGTCTTATCGTCGAACTGAAGGCATGTCGTATGTTTGCGGACGAACATATATCTCAATTGCTGGGTTATCTCAAATCGGCCCGAATTGAGCACGGACTTTTAATCAACTTCGGAAGCTACAAATTTCAGATTAAGAAATACGCATTAAGCAAAGACGGCAATAAACCAAAGCTGCTTAAGAACGTATTTGCATGAATTTCAGGATTTTCTTTGAGTTCTTTGCGTTCTTTTGCGGCCAACCTGAGTAGTTACGAATTATTGTGAATATGTTGGGTTTCACTTCGTTCTATCCAACCTACGACTGAATTGGTTAAGGAACGCCCAGGGCAGGGGATGTGCCGCGCAGTTGACCGGTTTTAAAGGGAAGAGACCATTTTTCTCTTGCATTCCGCTATCTACTGTGATAAAAAGTATTCAACACTCTGGGAAATTCCTTGAAGAGTGGGCATCTTGCCCACTCTTTTTATTTGGGGGTTTGAATGGCTGATGCCGTGGAGCAGGTCCGGCAGTTGCTTGATCCGATCCTTGAATCCATGGGATTGTCGCTCTGGGACCTGGAGTTTCATAAACAGGGGCCGCAGTGGCTTCTCAGGATCTTTATCGACCGGGAATCCGGAGGTGTCACGCTGATTGACTGCGAGACCGTGAGCAGGGACCTCAGCGCGGCACTGGACGTCGAGGACATCATTGCGCACGCGTATACCCTTGAAGTCTCGTCACCCGGTCTCGACCGGCTCCTCTCGAAACCCGCGCACTTCATTCGGTTCACGGGCAGTATGGTCAGGATAAAGACTTACCAGCCAATCAACGGGCAGAAGGTTATCCGCGGCAGACTGCTCGGGTTGGTTGAAGGCACGGTCAAGGTGGAACTCGAAGAGGGAACGGTCCTTGACATCCCGATGACCGGCATCACCAAGGCGTCGCTTGAAGTGTAGTTTTAGACGATAAAAACAGGTTAATTATCGGGTTCAAGGTTCACGGTTTAAGGTTAGAAAGTATGAAGATTGAACGGTTTGAAGATATTGAGGCCTGGCAGTTGGCACGCGAGTTGACACGAAAAGTATATTGTTTAACAAAAAAACCGGAATTTGCGAAGGACTTCGGACTGAAAAGACAGATACAAGAAGCTGCGGGATCATCGATGCACAATATCGCCGAAGGCTTCGACTCCGAGACGAATGCAGAGTTTATCCGCTTTTTACGATATGCCAAGCGGTCTTGCTCGGAAGTTCAGAGCGAACTCTATATTGCCTTGGATGAAAAGTACATATCAACTGAAGAGTTTGAAGATGTCTACGAACAGGCCAAACGAACACGAGCTGCTGTTCGTGGATTCATCAACTATCTCAAGAAATATGAAGAAGGTAAGGTGGCCAACCGTAAACCGTAAACCGTAAACCGTAAACCGTGAACCGTGAACCGTGAACCATGAACCATGATTCTATCAGGAGGAAAAGGACTTATGAGTCAAGAGCTGATTCATGTTATCGATCAGATCAGCAAGGAAAAGGGCATTTCGAAGGAGATGGTCGTTGAGGCCGTGGAGTCGGCGCTGGTGAGCGCGGCCAAGAAGAAGTACGGCGCCCAGCGGATCGCGGTGCAGATCGACCCCAAGCGGGGAGACATCATCATGTATGCCTACAAGAAGGTCGTGGCGGAGGTTGTGAACCCGGAGGAGGAGATCACCCTCGAAGAGGCGCAGGCGCTCTATCCCGACGCGCAGATGGAGGGTGAGGTGCCGTTGCAGGTCGAGTTCCAGGGCTTCGGCAGGATCGCGGCGCAGACCGCCCGCCAGGTCATCGTGCAGAAGGTGCGCGAGGCCGAGCGCGAGGTCATCCTCAAGGAGTTCAACGACAAGATCGGCCAGCTGGTGAACGGCATTGTTCTGCGCCATGAGAAGGGCGCCTACTACATCGATCTCGGCAAGACCGAAGCCGTGCTGCCCGCGCGGGAACAGGTCCCGCGCGAGAGCTACCGCAGGGGTGACCGAGTCAGGGCCTATGTGCTTGAGGTGCGCGATACCTCAAAAGGTCCGCAGGTGGTCCTCTCCCGCGCACATCCGGATTTCGTCTCGCGTCTGTTCGAGATGGAGGTCCCGGAAATTTACGAGAATATCGTCGAAATCAAAGGCATCGTCCGCGAGGCGGGAGACCGCACGAAGATAGCCGTGTCGTCAAAGGAATCCCAGGTTGATCCGGTGGGCGCCTGTGTGGGCATGAAGGGCTCCCGTGTGCAGGCGGTGGTCCGCGAACTGAGGGGAGAGAAGATCGATATCATCCCCTGGTCCGAAGATCCGCGCATTTTCATCGCCAAGGCATTGAGCCCCGCCGTGGTCGAAAAGGTGGGCGTGACCGAGGAAGACCGCTCGGCGTTGACCGTGGTGGCCGATTCCCAGCTTTCACTCGCCATCGGGAAAAAGGGGCAGAATGTAAGACTTGCGGCAAAGCTCACCGGCTGGAAGATCGATATCCTGAGTGAATCCGAATACGATCAGGAACGGCAAAAGGAACGAGAGCAGGAGATCGAAGCGGCGATCGTAGAGGAAACGAGAAAGCTGGCCGAGGAGAACGAAGCTGCCGGGAACACGGAAGCCGAGGCCGCCACGCCACGGCGTGGCGATGCAGAGCCAGGGTCGGACCTGACAATCCTGGATGGCGTCGGGGCGAAAACGGCGGACCAGCTCATTGAGGCAGGTTACGACACGGTGGAGAAGATCGCCGCCATGTCCGATGAGGATATCCTGGCGATCCCCGGTATCGGCGAGAAAACAGCGCAAAAGATACTCTTGTCGGCGCGCGCGCTCATTGGATCATAAGCCGGGCAAGATGAGCCGTCCATGAGTAACAACTTACCAGGGACAATGAAAGCCCCCCTCACCTCGGTCCTCTCCCCACGGGGAGAGGAAGAAGAAGTTCCCTCGCCCCACAGGGGAGAGGGTTAGGGTGAGGGGGCATTTGCGGATGAAACAGGGACCGGAGAGAACATGTATCGGTTGTCGAGGCGTATTTGAGAAGGACGCCGTGGTCCGGATCGTCGGCGGACCTCCCGGCATCGCGATCGACTACCGGGAGAAACTCCCCGGCCGCGCGGCCTATGTCTGTCCCACGAAGGAGTGCGTAACAAAAGCGCTGGGCAAAGAAAACCTTTCCCGGGCGCTTCACTGCAAGGTCAGGCCGCCGGAGCCGGAGGCCTTTATCGACCAGCTTGCGGGTCTCATTACGGAGAAGATAAAATCGCTCATCGTGATGTCGGCAAAGGCGGGCAAACTGGCGGCCGGATACTCCGCGGTCCACGATGCGGTGGAGAAGGGGCGCGTTTCAATGCTCCTGTACGCGATCGACCTGTCCGAGGGGACGAAGGGAAAAGTAGCGAGTCCCAGTGCCGCAACCGTGCGATGCACGACGCTTTTCACCCGCGAAGAACTGGGGGCAATGCTTAACCGTGAACTGGTCGGTGTGATCGGGATAGAGGATACGGGGCTCTCCAACGCACTCTGGAAAGAGGCCGAAAGATTAAAAGTCTTGATAAAAAACAGTGAGTAGAGTAAAATGCCGAACTAAACAACCTTCTGGGGGCAAGTGATTTTATGACGGTAATCAGGGTACACGAACTGGCCAAAAAAATGGGAGTCGAAAGCAAGGACCTCATCTCCGTCCTTGAGAAGATGGGCATCAAGAACAAAACTGCGTCGAGCGGTCTTGATGACAAAGAGGCCAAGTCCCTGATCGATAAGTTGAAGGCTGTCCGCAAAGAGAAGGAAAAAGAAAAAATAAAGAAGGAACCGACCGGCGCGATCGTATCCAAAGAGGACCGGTTGAAGAAAGCCGCTGCGCTGATAGGAAAATTTTCCTCAACGCTCGAAAAACCGGGAGCGAAGCCGAAGCCGGCGCCCATTCCTCCGCCGAAGCCGACCCTGCCTGCTCCGCCGGTTATTCCGCCTGTGTCCCATGCAGCTCCGATACAACCTGCCAAGGTTGAAGAAAATCGCGTAACTCAAGAGCTCTCTCAACCCACACAACCCCAGCCGGCAGCGATTGCGCAGCCGGCCTCAGTGCCGCAGCGACCTGGATATGCTCCGCAGCGACCGGGCGCTCCGTCGCGTCCCGGTTTTACACCACAACGTCCCGGCGCCCCGGCGCGTCCCGGTTTTACACCCCAGCGTCCCGGCGCTCCATCGCGTCCCGGTTTCACGCCGCAGCGCCCCGGCGCTCCGGCGCGTCCGGGAGCTCGTCCCTTTGAAAGGACCTCTTTCAGATCTCCGGTGCTTGAACCCGCGCAGGTGCCGCCGTCCCTGATGCCGATACCCGGAAAGACATCAAAGAAAAAGTGGCAGAAAAAAGGAGAGTTCGAAAACAAGTCCGACCGGGAGTTCCGCGCGAAGCCGTCGTTCAAGAAGCTTCCCGATCTTAAGACGTTGCCCCTCGGAAAGAGACCTCATAAAAAAGACGAGAGACACGCGCCACAGACCGATGTGGCCGAGATCACCAAGCCGAGAAAAAAGGTCGTCAAGATCCAGGAAGGCTGTACCATCAAGGAATTCGCCGAGGTCCTTGGCCAGAAGGTGAGCGATGTGATCAAAAAGCTCATGGCCAACGGCATCATGGCAACGCAGAACCAGGTCATGGATACTGACGCCGCCATGCTTCTTGCCGAAGAGTACGGCATCAAGGCGGAGATCACGAGCATTGAAACGGCAGAGGATGTTCTGGAGGAAAAGGCCGATACGGCCGAGTCCCAGGTGCTGCGGCCGCCGGTGGTAACGATCATGGGTCACGTGGACCACGGCAAGACCTCGCTGCTTGATTCCGTTCGGGAAACGAATGTTGTCTCGGGTGAAGCCGGAGGAATTACCCAGCATATCGGCGCCTACCAGGTGAGCCTGAAAGGGAGGGACATTACGTTCCTCGACACGCCGGGCCATGCGGCATTCACGGCAATGCGCGCCCGCGGCGCGCAGGTGACGGATATCGTGGTCCTCGTTGTTGCCGCTGATGACGGCGTGATGCCGCAGACGCGTGAAGCGGTCAATCACGCCAAGGCGGCAAACGTCCCGATCATCGTGGCCATCAACAAGATCGATAAGCCCGATGCAAAGCCGGACCGGGTGAAGCAGGAGCTTGCGGAATTCGAACTGACCCCTGAAGAATGGGGCGGCCAGACCATTTTTTGTGAAGTATCGGCGAAGAAAAAGATCGGTCTCGAACATCTGCTGGAAATGATCCTCATCCAGGCCGATGTGCTTGAGCTCAAAGCAAACCCCGACAAGATGGCGCGTGGTACGGTCATCGAGGCCAAACTTGACAAGGGACGCGGACCGGTCGCCACCGTGCTGGTCCAGTCCGGTACGTTGAAAGTTGGCGATTTCTTTGTGACCGGGGCGCAGTTCGGGAAGGTGCGGGCGCTTATTAACGACAAGGGTGAACGGGTGGAGAGCGCCGGACCATCCATGCCCGCCGAAGTCATCGGATTTTCCAATGTCCCGCTTGCGGGAGATCGTTTTGTGGTGCTCGAAGAGGAACGCAAGGCCCGTCAGATCGCGGAAGGCAGGCAGGCAAAACAGAGAAGCACGGAAATGGGCTCGATCAAAAAGGTGACGCTCGAAGACCTGCACACCCAGATCCAGGAAGGCATGGTCAAGGAGCTCAATATCGTGATCAAGGCGGACGTGTCGGGATCGGCCGGAGCCATCGTCGATTCGCTCGAAAAACTGAGCACCGCCGCGGTCAAGCTCAAGGTCATCCACAGTTCCGTGGGCGCGATCACCGAAACCGACGTGATGCTCGCGGCCGCGTCGAACGCCATCATCATCGGGTTCAGTGTTCGTCCGGAACCCAAGTCAACCGAACTGGCACAGCGCGAGGGAGTGGATATACGCCTGTACAACATCATCTACAACGCCATCGATGATATCAAGGCCGCCATGGAAGGGTTGCTTGAGCCGACGCTCAAGGAACGCATACTCGGTCACGCCGAGGTGCGTCAGACGTTCCATGTTTCCAAGGTCGGCACGATCGCGGGATCCTACGTCTTGGATGGGGTCATGAGCAGGCAGTGCGATGGTGTCCGGGTGCTCCGGGACAATGTGCTGGTGTACACGGGCAAATTCCATTCGCTTAAGAGGTTCAAGGACGACGCGCGCGAGGTGCAGTCCGGTTATGAATGCGGCATCGGTATCGAGAACTTCAACGATATCAAGGTCGGCGATATCGTCGAGTGCTTTGTGATCGATAAGGTTGCGGGAAAGTTATAGAACAAGAGGCGGGTTAAGAGGTTCACGGTTCAAAGTTCACGGTTAACCGCGTAAACCCTAAACCCTAAACCTTGAACCTTGAACCTTGAACGTTGAACCTTGAACGTTGAACCTCATCAGCCTTCACGTTTTTTACGTAACTGCTATGTTCATCGGCGTTTGTACCATAGAGATGCATGTTCCCGACAGCGGGTCGCTCAAAGACAAGCGGCATTCACTGCGCAGCCTGAAAGACAGGATCCGGAACAAGTTCAATGTCTCGGTGGCCGAGGTCGATGACAACGACCTTTGGCAAAAGGCATCCCTGGCAGTAGCGGTCGTAAGCAATGATAAATCCCACCTCAACCAGACGCTGGATCATGTGCTGAACATGGTCCGCGGAGTGCCGGAAATAGACCTCCTGGATTATCATATTGAGATATTTTAGGACCGGAGTTGGAAACCAGAATAATAGAATCAATATTGGTATGCGCGTAGAACCTTACAAGCTTTCAGGAGAAAGGGGGAAATTGGAGAAATGGAGAAAAAGACATTCTATTAATTATGTTATTCATCCCCCTTTCGCCTCTTAATTCCCCATTTCTCCTGATCGGTTTATTCTGATCTGAATATAAAATATACCATGGCCAAACCAACATTTAAAAGATCAGTGCGCGTAGGCGATCAGATGAAGCAGGAGATCGCCGATATCCTCATGCGCAAAATAAAGGACCCCCGTATCGGGTTTGTCACGGTGACCGATGTCGATCTGTCGGATGACCTCAGGAATGCAAAGGTTTTCGTGAGCATCTACGGCGGCAACAAGGAAGAAACGTTCAAGGGTTTGAACAGCGCCTCGGCATTCATCAGATCGGAACTCGGCAGACGAATGACCATGAGGTGCATTCCGGAGATCCTGTTCCGTTTTGACGATACCGTGGAGCATGGGGCGCATATCATGGAACTTCTGCACGAGATCGAGAAAAAGCAGGAACAGGTACCGGAAGAGAATAAAGAGAATAATACGGAAGACCCGGAGCATGAGTAACTGTACGAGTATTGCCGCGGCACTGAAAGAGTGCACGACCATTCTTATTTCCACGCATAAAAGCCCGGACGGGGACGCCCTCGGTTCCCAACTGGGGCTCATGCTCGCGCTGGAAAAAATGGGGAAGACGGTGATCGCGCAGAATCTGGATCCGGTGCCGGAAATCTACCGTTTCCTGCCCTGGAATGAGCGGATCAAGATCGGGAAACCGGTCCAGGGTCGTTATGATGCATTCATTGTTGTTGACGCGGACCCGCCGCGAACGGGACTGTTTGACAAGACCTATCCCGCCGATATCCTGATCAATATCGATCATCACATTACCAATCCTCTTGCATGGCCGCTTACCTGGCTGGATACGGCCGCTTCCGCCGCCGGCGAGATGATCTTCAGGCTTGTTCAGGAGCTTGGCGTCAGGATCGACCGGGACATTGCCCTCTGTCTCTATACCGCTATTTTTACGGACACGGGATCCTTCCGGTATTCGAATACCACGCCGGAAAGCATGAAAATATCTGCAGCGCTTCTCGAGGCCGGCGCCGATCCCTGGCTTGTCACGGAAAACGTTTACGAATCCTCTTCGTACCCTCGATTGAAACTCCTTGGAACGGTCATTACGAACATGCAACGGAGCGAGGATGGACGGACCGCCTGGGTCGTGGTGACCGAGGAGCTTTATCGCCGGACCGGGACCACGGCTGAGGACACTGATAACTTCGTGAATTTTGTTCGGTCGACCAGGGGTGTAGAGGTGGCGATCCTGTTCAGGCAAACAGGAAGCGCGCAGTATAAGATCAGTATGCGCTCCAAGGGACGGGTTGACCTCTCAGGATTGGCCCAATCCTTCGGCGGAGGAGGACACAAGAACGCCGCCGGAGGCGTGCTTGACGGGTCGCTCGAGGAAGTAAAAAAACGGGTGCTCGGCGACGTCGAGAAGACAATTGCCGCGCAAATGGGAAACAGGGAACGATAGCGAATGGACGGCGTTCTTAACATCAACAAACCGTCCGGCGTTACCTCTCACGATGTTGTCGAGAGCGTTAGGAAGATCCTCCATGAACGGCGGATCGGACACACGGGAACGCTCGACCCGCTCGCGACCGGTGTGCTCGTTTTGTGCGCGGGCAGGGCAACGAGGATCGCACAATATCTTGAAGCAGGGGAGAAGGAGTACAAGGCGATCATGCGGCTCGGGGTGACCACCGATACCCTTGATGCCGATGGACTGATACGGGAAACAAAGTCGTATACCCCGCCCGACCGGCAGAAGATCATCGACGTTTTACCGGGGTTCATTGGTTCGATCATGCAGCGTCCGCCGGCATACTCTGCCGTGAAAGTAGCGGGAATTCCATCGTACAAGCTGGCACGGGAAGGCAAGGCGGAATTGCTCAAGCCCCGTCCCGTAACGATCTACACTATCGAGTTGACGGCGTTCGAGGACCCCGAGGTAAGCCTCACGGTACGGTGCTCAAAAGGCGTATACATCCGCACGCTCTGCGCCGAATTGGGAGAGGCATTGGGCATGGGAGCGCATCTCACCGCTCTTGAACGAACGCGCTCCGGGCGTTTCAGCATCGATCGAGCCATAACCCTTGATCAGCTTCAGGCGATGATGGCGGCAGGGAACGGGGAACAGGCGCTTACGCCGATCGACGATGCGCTCGCGGCTTTCCCGGCAATTCCGATCAGCGAGGCGGAGACAGTACGGGTGCTGCATGGAAACCAGATATCCTGTCCCCCGTCTTTTGCACACATCACGAGCGACCATGTCAGGCTTCACAGCCCTGCCGGCAGACTTCTGGGTCTTGCGCGTATCGTTGAAGGGGTGCTCAAACCCGATCTGGTTTTTTCGTAATTTTAAAAAAATCAGGAAGGATCTGTCAGATCCGGCAGATCCGACGGATAATAAATAAAAAGCTTTACATCTCGCAGTAAATATGATATTTTACCACGCCTTAGAAAGAAACATCTCACTGAAAGGAGGGACGGTTGAATGGATAAGGAACAGAAAACAGGTCTGATCAATACGTACCGCAGGCATCCATCAGATACAGGTTCTCCGGAAGTTCAGATAGCAATTCTGAGCGGACGAATCAGCCATCTGACGGAGCATTTGCAGGCGCACAAGCACGACCAACATTCGCGGAGAGGTCTTCTGCAAATGGTCGGGCAGAGGCGCCGGCATCTGAATTACCTGAAGACGAATGATCTTGACCGCTATCACAAGGTCATTGAGCAGCTTGGCATACGAAAGTAGCATTACGAACGTAATGGGAAGAGTGAGGTTTCATGGTAACAACAGTTAAAGCAGAAATAGGCGGAAAAGAACTGATCCTGGAAACAGGATTAATGGCCAAACAGGCAAACGGCGCCGTTGTCGTGCGGTACGGTGATACCGTAGTCCTGTCAACGGCTGTTTCTTCGAAAGTAGAACGGGCCAACGTTGATTTTCTCCCGCTTACGGTGGATTATCAGGAAAGGGCCTATGCAGCCGGAAAGATCCCGGGCGGGTTCTTTAAACGCGAAGGACGTCAGACCGAAAGAGAGATCCTTACGTCCCGGCTCATTGACCGGCCGATCAGGCCGTTGTTCCCTGAGGGATACTATTTCGACACGCAGATCATCGCGTCGGTACTCTCGATCGGTGAAGAGAGCTCCATGGACCTCATGGGAATGGTCGCTTCGTCGTCAGCTCTCGCGATATCCGATATCCCCTTCAAAGGCCCGATCGGGGCCGTTCGGATCGGGCTTGTTGACGGCAAGTACATCATCAATCCCGGCCAGAAGGAGCTTGAGGCCACGAAACTCAACCTGGTCGTAGCAGGCACTGTTGATGCGATCATGATGGTGGAAGGCGGAGCGGCCGAACTGACCGAGGACCAGATGCTTGAGGCCCTCGAGACCGCACACCGTGAGATCAAGAAGATCGTTGCGCTGGTGAACGAACTTGTCGCAAAGGTTGGAAAACCAAAGCGGGCGGTGAAAACGGTTGAGATCGACAAGGACCTTGCCGCGCAGGTGGCTGGTCTGGCCATGGACCGTTTGCTGACCGCAATCGTCATTCCGGACAAGATGGAACGCCAGAAGACCCTCGACGTGCTGCTTGACGAGATCAAACAGAAGCTCAAGGATGAAGACCCGGCAAAAAATATCCAGATAGCACCGATATTTTTCGGTTTGGAAAAGGACGAGGTCCGCAAGATCATTCTGGAAAAGAATATACGCGCTGACGGACGAAAGCCGGACCAGATCCGGCCTATCAGCTCTGTCGTCGGCATGCTTCCCCGGACACATGGATCGGCGCTGTTCACCCGCGGCGAGACACAGGCGCTGGTGGTAACCACACTCGGGACGTCGGTGGATGAGCAGCGCGTCGACTCCCTCGAAGGAGAGTATTTCAAGTCGTTCATGCTGCATTACAATTTCCCTCCGTTCAGTGTGGGTGAGACCAAGCCCCTCCGGGGACCGGGCAGGCGCGAAGTTGGCCACGGCGCACTCGCTGAGCGGGCGCTGAAGGCAATGGTGCCGACCAAGCAGGAGTTCCCGTATACCATCAGGATCGTATCAGACATCCTTGAGTCCAATGGCTCATCATCCATGGCAACGGTTTGCGGCGGGACGCTGTCGCTCATGGACGCGGGTGTGCCCATCAAGGCCCCGGTCGCGGGCATCGCCATGGGTCTCATCAAGGAAGGCGATAAGATCATCGTGCTTTCGGATATTCTCGGGCTTGAGGACCACCTCGGTGACATGGATTTCAAGGTCACCGGAACGAGCAAGGGGATCACCGCGCTTCAGATGGACATGAAGATCGAGGGTATCACGATCGCTGTTATGCGCACGGCCCTTCAACAGGCGAAGGACGGGAGGCTGCATATCCTCGGCAAGATGCTGGAGACGCTTACCGAGCCGAGGAAGAACCTGAGCACCTTCGCGCCGCGAATCATCACCATGAAGATCAACACGGACAAGATCAAGGATGTGATCGGCAGCGGAGGAAAAGTGATCCGCAGTATCGTGGAACAGACGGGAGCGAAGATCGATATCGAGGACGACGGTACGATCAACATCGCATCTTCCGACGAAGCCGCGGCGCTCAAGGCAAAAGAGATCATCCGGGGCATATGCCAGGACGCCGAGGTCGGCAAGATCTACACGGGCAAGGTTCGAAAGATCATGGACTTCGGCGCCTTTGTGGAGATATTCCCCGGCACCGACGGACTGCTTCACATTTCTCAGATCTCAGACCAGCGGCTCGAAAAAGTAACCGACGCGCTCAAGGAAGGTGATGAGGTCCTCGTCAAGGTGCTTGAGATCGACCGGCAGGGGAAAATCCGCTTGTCGCGCAAGGAAGCCATGCGGGATAAAGAAAACAAACAATAACTTTCCCCGTTGTCGACAGCACACTGTGAAAAGAATAGAGAGGAAATAGGAGACTCGATGAGATTCCCTGTTTCCTTTTTTGTTTGTGTCAGATCAGGTTGTCTGGTTCAGGGAGCAGGTTCAAGGTTCACGGTTCAACTTTCACGGTTGTGGCTGGTTGTTTCTCGTCTTTCTATGTATCCTGAACTTTGAACCTCAAGGAGCACTCATGCCGAAATACGATGTAGCCGTGGTCGGTGCAGGGCTCGGAGGCCTTGCCGTTGCAGCACTGTTGTCCAGTAAGAAGAAAAGAATTATCGTTATTGAGCGCGGATCATTGAACGAGGCTGTGGGAGCGTTTGCAAGGGATGGATACCAGTTCTCTGCTTCGCCGGCCCTTTCCTATGGTTTTGAACGGGGAGGTGCGTTTTATACGCTTTCTGCGAACCTCGGGATCGTTCATAGCGTGTCCGTGAAATCACCGTGTTATCAAGTGGCGCTCCCTGATCACCGGATCACCATTTTTGCCGATCAGGGAGAAACGCTTGAGGAGCTCAGACGAGAATTCCCCACAGAAATAGATTCATTGATACCGTTCTACCGGGATCTGCATAGATTGGCGGATACAATGGTAAAAAGCCGTTTTTCGGCATACGTGACGAAGCACAGGTCTGTCGCCGGGTTTATCCGGAAATATCGCTTCAGCAGAGAATTGACCGCGTTCTTCGATATCCAGGCGCTCTATTTCTTTCAGAGACCTGTTGCAGAACTTTCCCTGGTCGACCTTATCACGTTATGCGATACACCGCCGCTTTACCTCGAAGGCGGCTTCAAAAAACTAGCCGCTCGGCTCTATGACACGATTCTTCAGCAGGGTGGTGAAATTCTGCATAACGAAACGGTTAACGAGTTCGCATTAAGAGGAAGCACTATTGTTGGTATTAAAACAAAACAGGATGTCATAGAGGCTGACACGATACTCATGAATCTGTCGCAGCGCACTGATTCATCGACGATTTTCATGGGACTGCAGGATACCGTGATGCCGGTTGGCATGTGCCCGGAGGTGCTTTATCTACCGGAGTATCGGTCGCCCCGGGATTTTTTTACGCTTTCGTTTGGCGCCGACAATGACGGTGCAAATGCTCCCCATGGCATGAGGGCGCTGAGCATGTCTTTCAGATCCGCCCAAGGCGGCGCTGACGATAAGCAGGCGCTCATCGATACACTGAACAGGCTTATCCCTTTTTTAAACGATTACCTTGTTTTTAGCGAAGAACATCGAGCGGGTGATGAAGGGATCGAACTGCCGCAGGGTTTTACGTTTAAACCACTTCGATCAGGAGAGGGGATGCCCCTACTTTACCGGGGTTCAAAAAAGAATATATACCTTTTAAAAAATGAACAGACAGCCCCGCTTCAGGTAATATCAGAAGTGAACAGGTTTGTACAAAAAGTCAGCTGACATTCATTCTGGCTTTATCCCGTAGTGGCCTTGTTCGCAAGCTCGATGATGTATTGGTGACCTTTTGGCTCTCTTTATTTTGTGTCATTCCCGAGGCTTTATAAGTCTGCCCCGGTATTTTTTTAAGCCGGGGGGAATATGGTTTTTAGCATGAAGAGGTGCTTTCAATTTACAGGTTTAAACGCAAACCAGATCCCCGATAGAGACATTCGGAGATGACGGAAGACGAGTTCGCCAGGCTTTGTGTTTTAGAAAAAAATGATTATAGCTTATCGGTGTTTGAAGGGGGAAGATAAGAGGAATAAGAATATCATCATGAAAGCGGGCTTGCTTCTTTCATGATGATGGACTGCGATCAGACGTTGGCAAGCACGACGGTCTCCACTTCCTGAAAATCAACCGCGCCGTCCTTCAGTGTCACCAGCACCTTATGCACGTCTTTAAAGCGTCCTCTCAGGATGTCCTCTGAAAGCGGATCCGCGAGATACTTTTGGACCGCCCGGCGCATGGGCCTCGCGCCGTAGGTGGGCTGGAAGTTTTCCTGAATGAGCCACTCCTTCACTTCCTGAGATACCTCAAGCTCGATGCCCCGGTCAAGCATCATCTGGTTATCCAACTCATGGACCAGCATATCCACGATCTTGATGAGGTGCTCATTGGTGAGCGGATGGAAGACGACAACGTCGTCGATCCTGTTCAAAAACTCGGGGTTGAAAGACTTCTTGAGTTCCGAAGTAACATTCTCCTTCATTTTTTCATATTGAGTCCCGGCGCTCGCCTGATGGAAACCCAGCGTCGTATCCTTATCGATCATTCTGGCGCCGAGATTCGATGTCATAATGATGATGGTATTACGGAAATCCACCTTTCTGCCGAAGCTGTCCGTCATAAAGCCGTCATCAAGTACCTGGAGAAGCATGTTAAAGATATCCGGGTGCGCCTTCTCGATCTCGTCAAAGAGCACGACCGAGTAGGGCCGACGCCTGATCTTTTCAGTAAGCTGTCCGCCGTCATCATACCCGACATACCCCGGAGGAGAGCCGACGAGCCTTGATGAGCTGAACTTTTCCATATATTCCGACATATCGACGCGAATAAGCGCATCTTCGGTGTCGAAGAGGAACTGTGCGAGCGACCTAGCGAGTTCGGTTTTGCCGACGCCGGTGGGGCCGAGGAAGATGAACGAACCGATGGGCTGCTTGCGCGTCTTGAGCCCGACCCGTGAGCGGCGAATGGCACGGGAAACCGCCGCGATCGCCGCGTCCTGGCCCACGATCCTCTTGTGGATCTCTTCTTCCATTCTGAGAAGGCGGGACGCCTCTTTTTCCTCGAGCCGCGAAAGGGGAATGCCGGTGATATGCGATACGATCAACGCGATGTCCTCTTCACCGACAATGGGGACGTTCTTCTCCTGATCGTCCTTCCAGTCCTTGTGAATGCCTTCGAGCGTTTCGCGCAGACGGTCTTCCTCTTCCTGGATGGACTCCACCCGCACGTAATCCTTGATGCGCGAGAAAAGGTTTTTTTCCTGTTCAAGTTTTTTGAGCTTCTTCTCGATGACCTTCATCTCGGCGGGGTAGGTGTAGCGTTTGAGCTTCGCCTTCGCTCCCGCCTCGTCGATCACGTCGATGGCTTTATCGGGAAGGAACCGGTCCGTTATATAACGGTCCGAGAGGTGCGCGGAAGCTACAACGGCCTCATCGGTTATCTTGATCTTATGGTGCAATTCGTATTTTGGCCGGAGACCTTTGATGATGTTAATGGTCTCCTCAAGGGTGGGCGGCTGCACGTAGATGGGCTGGAACCGCCGTTTGAGGGCGCCGTCCTTCTCGATATGTTTTCGGTATTCATCAAGCGTGGTCGCTCCGATGCAATGGACCTCGCCGCGCGCCAGGGCCGGCTTCAGCATGCTCGACGCATCGATGGAGCCTTCAGCGGCTCCCGCGCCCACCAGGGTGTGCAGCTCGTCGATGAACAGAATGATATTGTCAGCCTGGACGATCTCCTTCATGACGACCTTGAGCCGTTCCTCGAACTGGCCGCGGTATTTGGTGCCCGCGATCAGGGCGCCCAGGTCGAGCGATACCACACGACGGTTCAGGATGTTCTCCGGAACTTCTGAATTGATGATCCGCTGCGCAAGCCCCTCCACGATGGCTGTCTTGCCGATGCCGGGCTCTCCGATAATGACGGGATTGTTCTTGGTCCTGCGGGAGAGAATATGAAGCAGACGTTCAATTTCCTGGTCCCGTCCGATGACCGGATCGAGCTTGCCGATCTTGGCAAGTTGGGTAAGATCTCTGCTGAATTCATCGAGGGCCGGGGTAGGGCTTTTCTTAGCGCTCACCTGGGTCGCCGCACGACGAAGGTAGTTGATGACCAGTTGGCGGGAGCCAAGCAGGTTCACGCCGAAACTGCGAAGGATCTTGCCGCCGATGCCTTCCTCCTCACGGATCAGGCCGAGGAGCAGGTGCTCACTGCCGATATAGTTATGACCGAGGAGCCGTGCCTCTTCAACGGCATATTCCAAGACTTTTTTTGCGCGAGGAGTGAAAGGGATGTCTCCGAAGGTAAGGGTGTTTCCGCTCGAGGGTAGATTTCGTTCCACCTCCATGCGGATCTGATCGACATCAATGCCCATCTTGCGGAGCACGGCCACGGGGATGCCGTCTTCTTCACGGAGCGTGCCGAGAAGGACGTGCTCAGTCCCCAGATAATCGTTCTGGAGCCGCTCCGCCTCTTCCCGCGCGTAGACGATTACTTTTCTTCCTCGTTCCGTGAATTTTTCGAACATCATAATAGAGAAACCACCTTCACCGTTGCAATGAATTTCGCTTATCTTGATTAAAATATACTCCAATCAAGAGGTTAAAGTCAAGAGTCCTTTTGCTTGTTGCAGCTCATCCATAAGGGGAAAGTCGTTCACCTGCTTCATTGCGCTTGTCAGCGACTCGACTGAGCGACTCGACTGAGCTCGTCGAAGTCTCGTCGAAGTCTTGCACGCTTGCGGGCCTGCAAACCATAGGTGTTATGAAAATGCGTTTTTTTGTTTGACTTTATCCACGCAACAGAGTAATTTTTCAACATGATACGCAAAGCAACGTTCATGGATGTGAAGGCGATCCAAACGCTGGTCAACCAATACGCCGATTCGGGACAGATGCTGCCCCGCACCTTAAACGAGCTCTATGAACATCTTCGCGATTTTCATGTCTGCGAGGACAACGGTTCGCTCGTCGGTGTGTGCGCTCTCCATGTCAGCTGGGACAAACTTGCCGAGATACGCTCGCTCGCCGTGCGGCAAGACCGGGTCAAGAGTGGTATCGGCGCTGAGCTGGTAAGAAAGTGCCTGGCAGAGGCCGCTGAACTGAGGGTTGAGCGAGTGTTTGTGCTGACGTATCAGTCAGGTTTTTTCAGAAAGCTCGGTTTTATCGAGGTAGATAAAAAGGAACTTCCTCATAAGATATGGACCGACTGCCTGAACTGCGTCAAGTTCCCTGACTGTGATGAGTCCGCGCTTATTATCAAGATCACCCCAACACACTGATAAATTCCAATATACAAATACATATTACAAATAATCTCCATGCACCAAATTCCAATTTTCCAATCGTTGGGAGCTTGCTATTTGATTCTTGAACCGATAATCTCTAATCTAACAGGTCGCTGAAAAAGTCCATCAGTCGCCCAAATTGTCATTCTGAGCGTAGCGAATAATCTCGCCTTTCCAAAGACTTGAGATCCTTCACTTCGTTCAGGATGACGTCAGAAAAGACTTTTTCAGCAAACTGCTAAGTGGTTAACTTAAAAAACAACATGTTATCTCTCTATATTCATATTCCTTTTTGTGTCAGAAAGTGCCGGTACTGCGGCTTTTATTCAACAGCGTACTCACCCGGAAGAGCCGATGAATTCATAGCCGGCTTTATCCATGAGGCAGCAAGGTACCGGTATGATTTCAGCCACAGGACCTTTAGCAGCATTTATATGGGCGGAGGCACCCCGACCGTTCTTTCTCCCGATCAGCTTGGGCTGCTCGTAAGAGTCATCAGGGATCAGTTCCCGATTGATGATCGGGTTGAATTTACGGTCGAGGCAAACCCGAGCACGGTTACGAGCGAGAAGCTATCGCTTCTACTGGCTCAGGGAGTAAACAGGCTCAGCCTGGGTGTACAGTCCTTCTCAGACGAGATACTTCAAACCCTGGGCAGGCTTCACACCGGGGAACAGGCTGCTGATGCGTTCAGACTTGCAAGAAGTACTGGATTCAAAAATATCGGCGTAGACCTTATCTATGGAATACCGGGGCAAACCGCTACCCGGTGGGAAGAGACCCTTGACGCGGCCATCGCGCTCAAACCCGAGCACCTGTCAGCCTACAGCCTCTCCCTTGACGATGGTTCACAACTCATGCGCGATGCGGAGGCAGGCGGATTCACGATGCCTGACGATGAAGTCACGGCGGCTATGTATGAGTACGCTGTACCGAAGCTGAGCAAAGCGGGCTATGCACAGTACGAGATCTCGAATTTTTCCCTGCCCGGATACGAGTGCAGGCATAATATGAACTATTGGGATCGGGGAGAATACCTTGGTCTCGGTCCAGGGGCATGGTCGTTCATCTCGGGGAGGCGATACGCCAACATCTCCGATACAGGGGAATACTCAAAACGGCTGTCAGACGGCCGTTCTGTTATCGATACCGAGGAGACTATCGGCCCAATACCCTCAGCGAGGGAGACGATCCTCCTGGGACTCCGGACCATGAAGGGACTGGACCTTCTTCGATTTGAACGGGAGTACGGCGCCGACCTCCTGCTCCGTCTTGAGAGGAATGTGGTCCCCCTCAGGGATGCGGGACTTGTTCGCGTGACGGAAGGGCGCTTGACGCTCACCGGCCGCGGAATTCTCCTGTCGAATGCGGCCCTGGCAAGGCTATCCGTATAATTTTTGTTTACACATTCCCTGCCCCATGCTATAGTATTCCGTTCTTATTGCGGTGAATGGAGGAAGTTCTAATCGTGCATAAATACCGTGCCGCCATCGCGGCGCTGACGTTTCTGCTCCTGTCTGTTTTTGCGAATTTCAGTGCGGCGGATGATACGAAGGTGACCCTGATCGAAGTGCAGGGAAACAAGAGAATCGAGTCCTCAACAATCCTTGCCAGGATCAAAACAAAGGAAGGTAATGTCTTTTCGCCGGCAGTGATCCGGGAAGATATCAAGGTGCTGTACCAGCTCGGGCATTTTGAGGACGTGCAGGTAAGGACCGAGGGTTTTGAAAACGGTCTCAAGGTCATTTTCTCCGTCAAGGAAAAGCCGCTCATTCGTGAAATTACCTTCGAGGGGCACGATGAACTGACGACGGAAAAGCTGAAAGAGATCCTGACACTGCTTCCCCGGACCGCTTTCAACATGCAGCTTATCAATGACAATGCGGAGAAAATTCGGCTCAAGTACCAGGACGATGGCTACTACGACGCAGTCGTGGTGCCCGTCGTAACCGAACTTCGCAACGGCGACCGGAATGTCGTCTTTCATATTGAAGAAGGGAAAAAGGTTCGCTTACAGGAAGTCATCATCGTCGGCAGTAAGGCCATTTCAGAGAAGGAGATCAAGGCCGCCCTCAAGAACCAGGAGCGTTGGTTATTTTCCTTCATTGACCGTTCCGGCACGCTGAGAACGGAAGAACTCAAAGAGGACCTGGAGATCATCAGGAACCTCTATTACAACAAAGGGTACATCCAGGTCGTGGTGGACGATCCGGTCATTGAGCCGGAGATATACACCTTTCGTGAATGCTATTTCTGGGGCCCCTTGAAAACGTTTACCAGGAAGAGCGAACTCGTCATACGCATCAATATTAAAGAAGGGGAACAGTTCCGGGTAGGTTCCGTGACGTTGAAGGGAAACGAGCTTATCCCCGATGCAGAGCTGTCGAAAGAGATCAAGCTGGCAAACGGCGATGTCTTCAGCAGGGAGGTGCTCCGTCAGGACGTTGGCAGGATCATGGACCGCTACGACAGCATCGCGAGGCCCTTTGCAAACGTCATCCCGCAGTTCAACATAGACCAGGACAAAAAAACCGTTGCCATCCAGATCGATATTCAGGAAGGCGGCGAAGTCCGTATCGGAAGGATAGACATCACGGGAAACAGCAAGACCCGGGACAAGGTGATACGTCGGGAGATGCGGCTTGAGGAAGGGGATCTCTACAGCAAAAAAGCCATTAAAAGAAGCTATGAACGGATCAACAACCTCAATTTTTTCGAGACCGTGGAACTCGTCCCGGAACGCCGGCAGCAGGAGCCGATCATGGACTTCAATGTGAAGGTGAAGGAAAAACTCACCGGCACGTTCAGCATCGGCGGCGGTTACAGCTCCGTGGACAAGCTGATGGCTATCGTCGAAGTTTCGCAGGGCAACCTCGGCGGCCGGGGCCAACTGCTCAAATTCAAGACCCAGTGGGGCAAGGTAAGTCAGCTTCTTATGCTCAGCTTCATGGAACCGTATCTCTTTGACATACCGCTCTGGGGCAAGGTCGATGTTTACAAACAGTCACAAGATTACAGCGGCTATTGGCTCAAGACGAACGGATTTGCCCTCTCAGCGGGCAAGAGCTTCGGCGAATATGTCTCGACCTCGCTCAGATTCAGCTACGACAACTCTCTTGTGACGGACATACAAACGGTGCCGGCATTCTCCCTCCAGAGGCAGCTTGACGTCTATGGTGATCGGATCAGCACGAATGCGCTTACCTGGAGCATTTCACGTGATTCGCGAGACTACTATCTCGATCCGAAGACCGGGTCCAGGAACAGCGTTTATGTGGAATATGCCGGAGGACCGCTCGGCGGCGACCCGAATTTTGTCAAGACATCGGGCGATTCGGCATGGTATTTCCCGCTGTTCTGGGACACCGTTTTTATGGTGCGCGGCAGAGTCGGATATGTAGAGTCTCTCATAAACAAGCCCGTTCCCCTGGGAGAACGCTTCTTTGTCGGCGGCCCTTCCACGCTCCGTGGTTTTCGATTCGGCACCGCCGGACCCATGGACGATGCCTTGAACCTCTGGGGTGGAAACAGGGAACTCATTTACAACATCGAGTATACGTTCCCGATCGTCCCGGCTGCGCGGGTCAAAGGTGTGCTCTTCTATGATATCGGGAAGGCCTTCGATAATTACGAGACCGTAAAATTCTCAGAACTGCGGCAGACCTATGGTTGGGGATTCTGGTGGCTTTCTCCCATCGGGCCGCTCAGGTTTGAATGGGGTAAGATCATAAAAGAGAGACCTGATGACCAGGCAAGTAAGTTCGAATTTTCCATTGGTACGCTCTTTTAAGATACCGTGGACTTGAAACGCGGATCATCAAGATACCATAATACCAAAAAATACTTTAAGGAGGTTCCAGATGAAAAGAATCATATTGTTGTGCGTTGCCATGTTGTTGATCTCATCGACCGCCATGGCGGCGGGAGGGAAAATAGCCTATGTAGATACCCAGGCGGTATTTGACAGGGCCAAGCTCGGCAAAAAATATCAAGGTGTGGTCAGGGAGTACTATGAAAGCCGGAAGAAGATCCTTGACCTTGATTCCGAAGATATACAGAAGCTGCAGGACGATTACACGAAGCAGAAACAGGCAAAACTGCTGAACGAGAAGGCGGAGAAGGAAAAGGAAGAGACCCTCAACCGCAAGATCAGTGAATTTCAGAAGAAGCGTGATGATTTCAGCGGAGAGATCGGGAAGAAGAACGAGGAGCTGTCAAGCGAATTCAACCAGCAGCTTGTTCTGGTGCTCAAGGATATCGCCAAACGGGAAAAATACTCCCTGGTCTTGAACAAGACGATCAATATCCTTTCGAAAGCCGAGGTCCCGGCGGTACTGTATGCTGAGGAGGACCTGGATCTGACCGAGAGGGTCGTCGCTGAATTGGACAAGAAGGAAGATGCCAAGAAGGAAGAAACCAAGAAATAATTACGGATTATGAATCTCAAAGAACTGGCAGATATGCTTGGTGCGGAATTGACCGGACCCGCTGACGTTGATATCAGCGGTGCGGCTGGTGTGCTTGAAGCGAGAGAAGGACAGATCACTTTCATCACCGGCAAAAGTCACCTCAAAGACCTTGAGCGCTCACAGGCTTCAGCAGCCCTGGTCCCGCTTGACACGCCTGCACTGCACCTGCCGCTGCTCCGGCTTAACAATCCCCGGCTTGCCTTCGCGCGGACCCTCGAGATGTTTTATGTCAAACCCTATCAGGCGAGCGGCATCAGCGAGAAAGCGGCGATCGGCGCGAACGTTGTTATCGGCGCGGACCCCTCTATTCATCCCTTTGTTGTTTTGGCTGATGACGTGAAGGTCGGTGAACGCGTTACTTTGTACCCCGGGGTCTCGATCGGCAGAGGTTCGGTTGTTGATGATGACTCCGTCATTCATGCCAACGTGAGCATCGGCCATAACATCCGGATCGGCAAACGGGTGATTATCCATGCGGGGACCGTGCTCGGCAGCGACGGCTTCGGGTTCGTGACCGACAAGGGGCGGCACCATAAGATTCCCCAGGTAGGTGGTGTGATCATAGAAGATGATGTTGAGATAGGCGGCAACTGCACGATCGACCGGGCCACGCTCGGGAACACCCTCATTAAGAAGGGGACGAAGCTCGACAATCAGGTGCATGTCGCGCATAATGTGACGATCGGAGAAAACTGTCTGATCGCCGGACAGGTCGGGATCGCGGGCAGCAGCACGATCGGAAACTCGGTGATGTTCGGTGGGCAGGTGGGGGTTGCGGACCATATTACCGTCGGCGACCAGGTGATGGCCGGGGGCGGGTCGGGTATCACCCGGGATGTGGAGGCGGGACAAGTCATTGCCGGATATTATGCCATGCCGATCAGGGATTGGCTCAAGGTCCAGTCTCTCCTGCCGAAACTGCCGGAGCTCATAAAACGTATTCGCGAACTTGAAAAGCTGATCAAAGAACAGTAAGACGGAAAAATCAGGATAATTGAAAAGGGGAACAGCATGCTCACTATCAATGAGGTAATGGACTTTCTTCCTCACCGGTATCCGTTTCTGATGATCGATCGCATCCTCGAGTTTGAGGCGGACAAGCGGATCGTGGGACTCAAAAATGTGACGATCAACGAGCCCTTTTTTCAGGGGCACTTTCCCGGCCATCCCATCATGCCGGGCGTTCTGCTCCTGGAGGCGATGGCGCAAACAGGCGGTGTGATGGCGCTCATGTCCCTGCCTGCCGAAGAGGTAAAGAAAAAGGTCCTCTATTTCATGAGCATCGATAAAGCAAAATTTCGCAAGCCCGTTACGCCGGGGGACCAGGTCCGGTTTGAACTGGAACTGATCAGAGCGCGCGGTCCCGTCAGAAGTTTGAAAGCGGTCGCGATCGTTGACGGCGGCGTTGTCGCCGAGGCTGAAATGATGGCCATGATCGTGGATAAAGATAAATAGGAAGGACCGGGACCAGGACGTGAACATACATCCGACTGCAATTGTACATCAAAAGGCGCGGATTGCCGGGGGCGTTTCGATCGGTCCCTTTACGGTCATCGGTGAGCACGTGACGATCGGGAAAGACACGGAGATCGCTTCCCATGTCCTGATCGAAGGCTGGACCACGATCGGAGAACGGAACCGGATCCATTCCTTTACGAGCATCGGCGCGCCGCCTCAGGATATCGGCTACCGGAACGAGGAAACATTCGTGCTCATCGGCAATGATAATGTCATACGGGAATACGCGACCATACACCGCGCCACGACCAAGGCCGACCGGAAGACGGAGATCGGGAACAAGAACTTTCTCATGGCCTATATCCATGTTGCCCATGATTGCAAACTGGGGAACAACATTATCATGGCCAACAACGCCGCCTTCGGGGGGCATGTCATTGTCGAGGATTTCGCCGTGCTTGGCGCTCTTATCGGCATTCACCAGTTCGTCCGGATTGGAGCATACTCCATGATCGGCGGCCAGTCAGCCATTGTGCTGGATGTCCCGCCTTATGTCAACGCCACCGGCAACCGCGCGCAGCTCTATGGATTGAATCTCGTGGGTCTCAAGCGCAAAGGTTTCAGCGACCAGGTCATCAATGACCTGAAAAAGACGTATAAGATCATATTCCGGTCGGGACTCGTGCAGGACGAGGCATTCAAAAAGGCACTTGAAGAGTTTCCCGATACCAAAGAAGTGAGTTATCTGATCGATTTCATGCGCAACTCGAAACGGGGAGTGACGAGATAATACAACGTCAGGAATCAGGAGCCGGAAATCAGAAGCAATGCAGGGTATGAATAAGATCGGATTAATAGCGGGGAACGGCAATTTCCCCATCGCCTTCGCGCAGGCGGCAAAACTGAAGGGGCTGCAGGTCATCGCCGTTGCGCACGAAGGCGAAACCCTGCCTGAACTGGCGCAGTTGGTTGACGCGATATTCTGGGTCAAGGTCGGACAGCTTGGCAAGATCATCACTATTTTAAAAGAGCAGGGTGTTGTTGACGTGCTCATGGCCGGCGGCATCAAGAAAACACGATTCTTCGGCAATACACTGCCTGATATGCGGGGTATGGCGCTGCTTGCCAAAATGGCCCACAAAAAAGACGACTCCCTGCTTCGTGCGGTTGCCGAAGAACTGGAGTCCGAAGGAATAACGGTCCGCGAATCGACGCTCTTTCTTGACAGCATCGTTGCGCAGCAAGGCCTCTTGACGAAAAGAAAACCTTCGAAAGAGGAACGCCGGGACATTGAGTTCGGATGGCAGATGGCGAAAGAGATCGGCCGTTTGGACATTGGACAGACCGTCGTGGTAAAGGACCAGGTCATTCTTGCCGTGGAGGCCATTGAGGGCACTGATGAGGCAATTCGCCGCGGCGGCAGGCTCTGTGGCCAGGGAGCGGTCGTTGTCAAGGTTTGCAAGCCGCAGCAGGACCTTCGCTTCGACCTTCCGGCCATCGGGACGCAGACGATCAAATCCATGCTCGAGGTACAAGCATCCTGTCTGGCCGTTGAAGCGGGCAAAACCATTATCATTGAGCGTGAAACAGTCATTAACGATGCCAACCGGGCCGGCATTACGATCATCGCGATGCAGGACCTGAAGGATATCGCATGAATAAGGTTCGCGTGGGCGTCATCGGCGTTGGGTACCTGGGGCAGTTCCATGCGGAAAAATACGCGAACCTTCCCGAGGTTGAACTCGTCGGACTGGTGGACGCCGATCCGGTACGCGCATCACAGCTCTCCGGGAAGCTGAAAACACAGTCTTTCCCCGATCCAGCTCATCTGATCGGGAAGGTGGACGCCGTAAGTATTGTGGTGCCGACAGTCCTGCACCATAGCATTGCAAAGCAATTTCTGGAACAGGGCGTTCATGTTCTTATCGAGAAGCCAATGACCGTGACCCTCGAGCAGGCCGATGAACTTATCGATCTTGCAACCCGCAATAAATTGATACTGCAGGTAGGACATATTGAGCGGTTCAATCCCGCGTTCACGGCGATCAAGTCGCTGGTCGGAACACCGCGATATATAACTGCGGAACGGGCCGCGCCGTTCACGCTCAGGTGCACGGACGTGAATGTGGTGCTCGACCTCATGATCCATGACCTCGATATCGTCATGGACCTTGCCGGATCAACGCCGAAAGAAGTCAGCGCCGCCGGAATTTCGATCATCACCAACGAGATCGACATGGCAACGGCACGGATCGTATTTCAGAACGGATGTGTCGCCGATGTCAGTGCCAGCAGGGTCTCGGATGAAAAAAAACGACTGCTCAGGGTATTTGACGAGAAGGCGATCTATACGTCCGATTACCAGACACAGAAGGCGAACGTCTCGCGGGTAAAACCGGGACCCGGTTCTCAATTGGTCGTCGAGGACATTTCGACGGACCGGCGCGATACGCTGGAAGACGAGATCCGGGCTTTTGTGAAGAGTGTACAGGGCGATGTCCGGACCCTCGTGTCAGGCATTGAAGGCAGACGGGCGCTGGCCCTTGCAAGAACAATTACCGACAATATAGAAAAAGGGCTGACCGGTTTCGTCCCTGTATGAGAAAGGGAACTTGTCAGAACCTAAAACGCAATTGCCGTAGAGGACACAGGGCTCAGCGGGTGAATTTTATTTATTTTGAACAAAGCATTGCAGAGGAGTCTCTAACCGTATGACGATACCGATGGTCGACCTCAAGGTCCAGTACGAAGCGATCAAGGAAGAGATCAATGCCGTCGTGCTTGGCGTACTGCAGAGCACGCATTTCATACTTGGTCCGCAGGTCAAGGCGCTTGAAGAAGAGATCGCGCACTATCATGGTGTGAAACATGCCGTGGCCGTTGCTTCCGGCACGGATGCCCTGCATCTTGCGCTTCTTGCCGCGGGGATCAAGCGGGGCGATGAGGTGATCACCACCCCCTTTACCTTTATCGCAACGGCCGAGGCGATATCCTATGTCGGCGCAATGCCGGTCTTTGTGGACATCAAACCCGATTCGTTCAACATCGATATTTCAAAGATCATACCGGCAATCACGAATAAAACAAAGGCCATCATCCCGGTGCATCTTTATGGACAGCCGGCGGACATGGATGGGCTTATGGAGCTCGCAAAAAAGCACAAGCTCAGGGTCATCGAGGACTGTGCCCAGTCCTTTGGCGCCGAATACCAGGGAAAAAAGACCGGCGCCATCGGTGATCTTGGCTGCTTCAGCTTTTTCCCGAGCAAGAACCTTGGAGGGTACGGCGACGGCGGCATGGTGATCACCGATGATAATGATTGTGCAAAGCATTTGATGAGTTTGAGGAACCATGGCAGCACGGTGCGTTATTACCACGACGAGATCGGGTTCAACAGCCGGCTCGATGAGATCCAGGCAGCGATCATCCGAACCAAGTTCAGGCATATCGATACTTATAACGCAAAGCGCAGGAACAATGCTTCGCTTTATTCACGATATCTCGCCGACTCCAACATCCGGACACCGTCGGAACAAAGCGGGACAAAACATGTGTATCATCAGTACACGATCAGGGTCAAGAACCGGGATGCGGTGAAGCAGAAGCTCGACGCGGGGGGCATTACCTCATCCATGATCTATTATCCTGTTCCGCTGCATTTGCAAAGAGCGTACAATGACCTCGGTATAAAGCCCGGAAGCCTGCCCATGGCTGAGCAGGCTGCGCGTGAGGTGCTGTCGCTTCCGATGTATCCCGAACTGACGGAAGAGCAGATCAAAAAAGTGGCTGATGCGGTGAAGATGGCGCTGTAGGTTAAAAAAATTACAAATATCAAATAAGCACCAATAAACAATTTTCGAATTTGGTGTTTAGAGGTAACTGCTCAGGTCAAAACCTGTTAGCCGCGAAAGAACCCCCGATAAGACATTTCGAGGGCAGGCTCCAGGATCGCAGAGAGAATTAAAACTAATACATGGTTTCAGGTTTATTCTTTGAGTTCTTTGCGTTCTTTTGCGGCCAATCTGAGTAGTTACGTTTAGAGTTTATTTGTTATTTGATGTTTGTTATTTGGTGCTTATGAAAAAGGTTATGATCATGTCAGGGGAAGCGTCCGGCGATCTGCATGGCGCAAACCTCGCGCGGGAGTTATGGAAACAGGACCCCGCGATGGTTATTTACGGCGTCGGCAGCAAGCAGATGCAGGAGGCCGGCGTCCGGATGCTTGCCGATGCAAAGGAGATCTCGGTCGTCGGGATCACGGAAGTGCTTACCCACCTTGGCGTGATCTACCGGGTCTATGCGTCGTTGAAGCGTTTTCTGAAGCACGAGCGGCCTGACCTTCTCGTCCTGATAGACTTCCCTGACTTTAATATCAAGCTCGGCAAGGCGGCCCAAAAGCTTGGCATCCCGGTTTTGTATTACATCAGCCCCCAGGTATGGGTATGGAGAAAAGGGAGGATCAAGACGATCGCCCGGATGGTAAAGGCGATGATCGTTGTATTCCCCTTCGAAGTGCCGCTCTACGAGAAGGCGGGTGTTGATGTCAGGTTCGTGGGACATCCGCTTACGGATGTTGTACGATCGGACCTTACGAAGGAACAGGCGAAGAGCGTGTTCGGCCTTGATGCGTCCCGGCGGACCATCGCACTGCTGCCGGGCAGCAGAAAATCAGAATTGACGCATCTCCTGCCTGATATGCTTGCTGCGGCGAAGATACTCTCGGCCCGGTTTCAGGACCTGCAGTTTATTCTTCCCGTGGCGCCGACGCTGGACCAGCGCTTCGTGCGCACGTTTATGGAGCAGTGCGGCGTTCCCGTTCGAGTGATCGAGGGGAGGGTATACGACGTGCTGCGGGCATCGGACGCAGCCATCGTCACATCGGGCACGGCCACGCTCGAAACAGGGCTTATGTCAATACCGATGGTGATCGTCTATCGCATATCGGCCATAACCTACACGATCCTCAGCAGCATGGTGCACGCCGGATTAAAACACGTAGGCCTGGTGAATATCGTAGCGGATGAAAGGCTGGTTCCCGAACTGATCCAGGAGGAATCGACACCGCAGCACATGGCCGATGCCGTTGCCAGGATGCTGACCGATCCGATCTATTATGATCAGATACGCGCGGGTCTCGAAGGAGTGCGGATGCGGCTCGGAGATGCCGGCGCTTCGGCACGGGCTGCCGCTGTTGTCAGGGAATTGCTTGCGACATGAAAAACGATCTGACCATCTATAAAAGGCTCTTAACCTATCTGAAGCCCTATAAAGCCAGGCTTGGCTGGTCCGTGTTCTTTATGGGTCTTACCAGCGTGCTGATCTCGGCGCAGGCCTACCTGGTAAAGCCCGTGCTGGACAAGGTGATCCTGGCAAAGAACATGGATCTCGGCCTCTATCTCCCGCCCGCGCTCGTCCTCGTAACCATCCTGAAAGGCGGTGCGGCCTATGCCCGGGACTACATGATGGGCTGGGTCGGACAGCGGGTTGTGAATGACATACGAGACCAACTCTATACACATGTCGAGTCCCTGTCCTTCTCCTATTTCACCCGGACCCCGACCGGCGTAATCATCTCCCGCATCGTCAACGACGTGAACCTGGTGCAGGGGGCCCTCACGAAGGCGCCGTCAAGCCTGGTACAGGGAATCTTCACCATGGCTGCGCTTACCGGATACATCCTCTATCTTAACTGGAGGCTCGCCGTTTTTTCGATCATCGTTCTGCCTCTTGCCGGTTTTGCGCTCTCAAAATTCAGCAAACGCTTCAGAACAGCGAGCACGCAGATGCAGGAGCAGATCGGCGTTCTGACTACGCATCTCCATGAGACCATTGGGGGCATCCGGATCGTCAAGGCATTCGGCA
Source organism: Nitrospirota bacterium (assembly GCA_023229435.1). Classification (NCBI taxonomy): domain Bacteria; kingdom Pseudomonadati; phylum Nitrospirota; species Nitrospirota bacterium. The sequence goes on along the minus strand of JALNZF010000010.1, from coordinate 10,618 downwards.
TGGAAGATTACGAGAGCAAGAGGTTCGCCGTGAAGAACAAGAACCTCTTCAACTCCCTTATGCGTGCGATAAAGACCGGCGCGGTCTCTCACCCCGTAATGGAGGTGATTTCCATACTCGGGACGTCCCTCGTTATCCTCTTCGGCCTCTACTTCATTACCATCGGCACCATGACCGTTGGTGATTTCTTTTCCTTTATGGCGGCGCTCGTCTTCTTCTACCGCCCGCTGAGGGACCTGAACGGAGTGAACAACACGGTCCAGGACGGCGTTGCCGCCGCTCAACGCATCTTTGAGGTCCTCGACACTCAGCCGGAGATAAAGAACCGTCAGGGCGCGCAATCCGTTTCCCGTGATTTCAGGACGATCGAATTCCGGAATCTTACCTTCAAATATGAGGACGAGATGGTGCTGAAGGACATCAATCTGACCGTGAAAGCAGGGGAGACGATCGCTATCGTGGGCAAGAGCGGCGGGGGCAAAACGACCTTCGTGAATCTCATCCCCCGTTTTTACGATGTCACCGGCGGATCGATCCTTATCGACGGCAAGGATATTCGCGACCTGTCGATTGAATCCCTCAGATCGCTGACCGCCATCGTCACGCAGCAGACTTTCCTGTTCAACGACACGGTCAAGGACAACATCGCTTACGGAGATACCGATAGACCATTTGAGGATATTGTCCGTGCGGCGCAATCCGCCTATGCCGAAGACTTTATCCGGGCGCTTCCCCTGGGATACGACACGATTATCGGCGAGTCGGGCGTCAAGCTATCCGGGGGCCAGCGCCAGCGGATCGCGATCGCCAGGGCATTGCTCAAAAACGCCCCCATTCTCATACTCGATGAAGCCACATCCTCGCTGGATACGCAGTCCGAGCGTGAAGTGCAGAACGCCCTCGACACGCTCATGAAAGGCAGGACGAGCTTCGTGATCGCCCACCGTCTTTCGACCATCATGAACGCGGACCGGATCATCGTGCTCAAAGACGGCAGGATCGTGGAGCAAGGCAGGCATGAGGACCTTCTCACACGGGGCGGTGAATACAAGAACCTGTACGAGCGGCAGTTCCGGGATGAAACGCCGGCAAGGACCGTGTAATGTTCAGGGCAAGGATATTATCATTCATCGGCTGGGTCGTGCTTTCGCTGTGGAGCCGCACGCTGCGCATACAATTTGTGAATAAAGAGATCCCGAGCCGGCTTGCATCCGAGGGTAAGAACGTCATCTATGCCTTCTGGCACGGGAGGCAGTTCCTGCTGTTCCATAGCCACCGGAATTCCGGGATCGTCATTCCCGCCAGTGAAAGCCGTGACGGTGAGATCCAGGCCGGGATCCTGAAGTGGTTCGGTTTTGATGTTGTCCGCGGTTCAAGCAAGCGGAAGGGCGACCGCGCACTCCTGGGACTGGTCAGCGGGCTTCGCAGAGGCAAAGATCTCGCGCTTGCGGTAGATGGTCCACGCGGCCCCATCTATGAGGCAAAACAGGGGGTTGCTTATCTGGCGGGGAAACTGGACAAGCAGATCGTCCCCGTGATCACCAGCGCAAAGAGCTTCTGGGTCCTCGACAAGATCTGGGACAAGTACCTGCTTCCGAAACCGTTCACCAGGGGGATCGTCCTGTATGGTGAGCCGATCATCGTAAAGGGCATAAGCGAGGAAGAGCTCGAGGGAAAACGGAAGGAATTAGAGGCTGCTCTGAACAGGTTGATGGCGCAGGCGGACGGATATTTCAAAGCCGGATAACGGTTACTATGCCCGTTTCGTTTGGCGTCCGACGGCAACAGATGGGGCTTAAACCGTATAAGCGGTATAACCACATGATAATAACGGCTCTGTCGCCGATTTCCGGGTCATTGCTTAATCCGATTTTGTGCTTCGACAGGCTCAGCACGAACGGGTAAAAGTTCATCATATCAACCATCATGCCGTTCGCCCTGAGCTTGTCGAAGGGTGAACGCTGTTTGGACAACTGCTCCATCACTCCGAGGTAGTATTATGTACATTCTCTACAACCTGCTCCTGATCATAGCGACGGTGCTGTCGCTTCCGGTGATCCTGTTCAAGCTGATCACCGTGCCCAAGTACCGCGGGGGCATGACGCAGAAGCTCGGCCGTCTGCGAAAAGGTGTGATGACGGCGATCCAGGGGAGCCGTCCCATCTGGGTCCATGCAGTTTCGGTTGGTGAAGTCATGGCCGCGCATCCGCTCATTCGTGAGCTCAAAAAGAAGTACCCGCACCGGAAGCTGATCCTCTCGACGGTAACGGTCACCGGCAATTACACGGCGCGGCGGAGAGTGCCGGAAGCGGATGCGGTCTTCTACTTTCCCTTCGATTTCCCGTGCGTTGTTCGCAGGGTGATACAGGGCATCAATCCCCAGATCGTGCTGGTGGCTGAAACCGAGTTATGGCCCAATTTCTTTCGAGAACTGAAGCGGGCCGGGATACCCTCAGCAGTGATCAATGGAAGGATCTCGCCCAATTCGCACAGAAACTACCGGAAGTTCAGATCATTTTTCAGCCAGGTCTTTGACAATGTGACCCTGTTTTGCATGCAGTCCGAGGCCGATGCCGACAGGATCAAGGACATCGGCGCTGATCCGGAGAAGGTAATGGTAACGGGAAACCTCAAGTTCGACCAGAAGTTGCCGAAGATCACGTCCGCGCCGGTCTCACTTGCATTAGGAAAAAAGGTCATCACCGCGGGGAGCACCCACCGGGGAGAAGAGGCGGCGCTCCTGGAAGTCTTCAAGCGGCTGAGAGAGAAATATCCCGATCTTCTGCTTATCATCGCCCCGCGCCATCCCGAACGATTCAATGAAGTGGAAGGTCTCATCAACAGGGCCGGGTACGATTGCCAGCGGAGGACGTTGCTGAAAGGCCCGGTAAAGGACGTTCTGCTCCTTGATACGATCGGTGAACTCCGATCCTTCTATTCCCTCTGCGATATCGCATTCATCGGCGGAAGCCTTGTCAAGGTAGGCGGCCATAATCTCCTTGAGCCGGCAGCAATGAAAAAGCCTGTTATCTTCAGCCGATATATGTTCAATTTTAAAGAAATATCAGAGGCCTTGCTGTCGGCAGGCGGGGGGGTCATGGTAAAAGATAAGACAGAGCTTTATATTCAGATCGACAACCTTCTGTCTGACAAGGAGCTTGCCAGGAGCATGGGCGAGCGGGCATTCAGCGTGATCGAGATGAATTCCGGCGCTGCACGGAAAACCATTGATGCTATCGGAAGGTTGATCGTTGCTCAGTAAGTCATACTTTGAAGATCTTATGCTGGGGAAGAGGACTTCACCCTTTTGGGGTGTCGTCTTGTCCGCGCTTGCCGTGCTCTACGGGGCGCTCGTTTATCTGCGCCGGATATTCTTCAAACTTCATATATTCAAAAGCAATAAAATATCCTGCCCAATCATCTCAATCGGCAATATCACGCTCGGCGGTACAGGCAAAACTCCAACGGTCATTCAGGTCGCGCAATTATTGACGAGGAACGACAGGCGGCCGGTTGTTGTCAGCAGGGGATATGGAAGAAAAGACGAAGCGGAGATCATCATAGTATCCGACGGCCGATCAATCCTTGTGGATTCCCGGATCGGCGGCGATGAACCCGTGATGATCGGATCAAAGCTGCCCGGCATACCTGTTGTGGTCGGAAGCAAGCGCTATCAGGCGGCGCTGCTTGCCTTACAGCGATTCAGCCCGGACGTCGTGGTCCTCGATGACGGGTTCCAGCATTTCCAGTTAAAAAGGGACATTGACATTGTGCTTTTGGACGCTGGAAATCCCTTCGGGAACGGAAAACTGTTTCCCGCCGGCATCTTGCGCGAGCCGATCAATGCGCTCAAGCGGGCGCAAGCTGTTCTGATCACGAAAATTGACAATTCCATGGATGTGGAAAAGTTGAAAGAGACCATTCGTCGGCACACCCGGGCCCGGATTTTTACCTCACGCCAGGTTCCGGTGGATTTGATCGATTACCGGAGCTCTGATATCAAACCGCTTTCGGTTTTGCGCGGTTCGAAGGTTCTCGCTCTTTCCGGTATTGCGCGTCCGGATTCTTTCACCTCGATGCTCAGATCGCTCGGTGCGGACATCGTGGCAGTATGTACCTATCGTGACCACTTCGACTATCAAAAATCCGACCTGGCAACGGTTTTTCAGAAAGCGGCGGATGAAAATATCAGCATGATCGTCACCACGGAAAAGGACGCAATACGGTTAAAAAAACTGCACGCTGACGGTATCTGGGCGCTCAGGATCGAACTGACCGTAGTGGAATCTGATGAATGGCAGGCGTTTCTCCTCGAGGGATTGCGAAATGCATAGGGCGGTATTTCTCGACCGGGATGGTACGGTGAATGAAGAGGTGGGGTATTTGCGCGACCTTGCCGATCTCCGGCTGATTGCCGGCGCGGGCGCGGCGATCAAGAGGCTTAATGAGGCCGGACTGAAAGTCGTGCTGGTGACGAACCAGTCCGGGGTGGCTCGTGGATTTTTCACCGAGGCGCTGGTCCAGGAAGCCCATGAGCGCCTGTACCGGATGCTTCGCAGGGAAGGGGCGCGAATCGATGCGGTGTATTACTGTCCCCACCATCCGACAGCGGGTAATTCGAGCTATACCGTCGTATGCGACTGCAGAAAACCCGGCACCGGTCTGATCGACCGCGCGGCCAGGGACCTTGGCATCGACGTAAAAGAATCCTACGTGGTCGGGGACAAGTGGAGTGATGTGGAACTGGGACAGCGCGCGGGTGCGCACCCGATCCTGGTGCAGTCCGGATTCGCACCTGACGATCCGGGGAACATCCGGCCCGCGCACATCAGCGACCCTGACTTTATCGCGCGGACCATTCTTGAGGCGGTGGAGTGGATCATTCAACGGACTTCCAAAGATATTTAATGACGGATCATGAAAATGCCCCTCACCTCGGTCCTCTCCCCGCGGGGAGAGGGTCAGGGTGAGGGGGAATTATCCATGAAACTGAATGCCAAAAAAATACTCATCATGCGGTACCGCTTTATCGGCGATACGGTCCTGACCGTGCCGTTCCTCAGGAACCTGCGTCAGGCCTATCCGGACGCGCATATCGACCTCATGCTCGAACCGTTCTCGGGCCAGGTACTTGAGGGCTGTCCCTACGTGGATCGGACCATTCCCTTCGAATTTAAAACGATCCACAAGTACAGCGGTTCTTCGCAGCGGGGTAAGCTTGCCGGTTATGTCCATTACTGGAAATTTATGAGACAGGAAGGATACGACGCGGCATTTGTGCTCAAACGGTCGCTCTCGAGCGCCTTGCTGATCCGGGCGGCCGGAATTCCACGGCGCATCGGTTTTGCAACCGAAGGGAGAACGCTCCTGCTTACCGATCCGGTGCCCTACAGGCAGGACCGGCATGAGGTGCAGAATTTCCTCGATTGCCTCAGGGTACTCGATATCCCGGTGCATTCAGATGCCCTTGAACTCTGGCCATCCGCGGAAAACGACGCAAAGGCCCGTGAACTCTTTTCCGATGCCGGCTGGAAAAAGGACGACCTCAAGATCGTCATCCATGCGGCAGCGAGCCTGCCTGCCAAGCAGTGGCCTCTGGACCGCTTTGCAGCGGTGATGAAGGTCATGCAAGAGCGATACAACGCGCACTTTATCTATACCGGAGCACCGGCGGATGCCGCCTTGTACCAGGAGATCGAACGCCTTGGCCCTTTCAAGGGTATGAATCTCTGCGGGAAGATAGGCCTGCATGCCAATCTTTCCGTGTATCGCGCTGCTCACCTTTTTTTCGGCGTGGACTCGGGTCCCATGCATATGGCCGCCGCTGTCAGAGTTCCCGTAGTTGCTCTCTTTGGTCCAACCGATGAACGGAAGTGGGGGCCCTGGGGTGACGGTCATACTGTCATCACCCGGCGACTCTCCTGTTATCCCTGCAAACCCCACAAGTGTCCTGATAATGAATGCATGAAGAAGATCAGAGTCGAGGAGGCTCTCGAAGCAGTAGAAAAAAAACTGGGTGCAATCATGCCGAAAATCCGCTATCATTAAAAAGGCAAACCACAGAGGACACTGAGAAAAAGAAATTTAAATGAAATCATCTCTCTGAGTTCCATGGTTGATAACGTGCTCATATTCAAGCTTTCCTCTGAGTTCTCTGTGGTTAAATGTTGACCTTATGTCGTTAGAACAGCGAGATACTATATGGAAAAAGAAAAAAATAAAATATCCGTGACCATCAGAACGTTCAACGAGGGGAAGAACCTCCGTGAATGCCTCGAGAGCGTTTCCTGGGCGGATGAGATCGTGGTCGTGGACTCGAACAGCACGGATGGTACCGTGGCCATTGCCAGGGAATTCACGGACAAGGTCATTATCCAGAAATGGCTGGGTCATGTCGGCCAGAGCCAGTTTGCAACGGACCGGACCTCGAATAGCTGGGTATTGCACATGGACGCTGACGAACGCGTTTCCCCGGCGCTGCGGGATGAGATCCTCGCATTGGAGCTTGAGAACATCCCCTATGATGCCTATGAAATGCCCCGGCGTCATTTATTTATGCAGCAGTGGATCGACCATTCGGCCTGGTACCCTGATTACAAGATCCGTCTCTTCCGAAAGGACCTGTGCAAATGGGGTGGATACGCGCCTCATGATGAAGTGAAGGTAAAAGGGAGAAAGAAGAAGCTGAAAAACGATATTCTGCACCATATTTATCAGGATATCGCGCATTTCTCGGCAACAAAGAACAACTACTCGTCCCTGACGGCACGGGACCACTACAAGAACGGGAGGAGGGCGAGCATCATTGATATTACGCTGAGGCCGTTCTATGCCTTTCTGTATCGCTATGTTGTCCGGTTGGGCATTGCCGACGGGATCGCGGGATTTACGATCTCGGTCATGGAAGCTCACGCGGTGTTTATGAAGTATATAAAACTCTACGAGATCCAGAACAAGCTCCGGCGCTTCCCTCCGGAAGAGGAAAACCAGTAAGGATGGAGAAGACGTAAAACCATATCCCTGATAGAAGCATTCGGGGATGACATCATACTTAAACTGGAAATATTGTCTTTCCCGAGGGTTTAATCGGGAAACTGGTTTTGATCATAAAGCGTTTTTATGAAAATAGCATTCGCTCATATGTTCACCCTGCGCACGCCGCGGGGGATCGAACGTTTTATCATTAATGTGTCGAATTCCCTGGCACGGAAGGGGCACGAGGTCACCATTATCACGGGCCGCTGTCCCGATTCTCCCACGCGCGGATGGATCGACAAGCGTGTCCGTATCCATGAGATCAGGCATCATAACTGGCACAAGGCCTCCTTTATTCCCGGCTTCATGCGTGATTTTCTGACCCATGACTATGACATCGTGAACCTCGCCATCGCGCGGGCGGAAGGATATGCCGCGGGTCTTTCATACATGCTAAAGAAGTTCCGCTTCAATATCGTGTTCCAGTATCCGTTCGAGAACCACGAGAAACACTTTATTGCCTTCAAGCGCTTTGGCACTGCGAAGCATGCCGATGAGCTTATTTCCGCGAGTACCTATATTGCGCAGGGAGTAGCGTCCTGCTTTGGCCGGACTTCAAAGATGGTCCCGAACGGCGTGGATCCCTCCCTGTTCAGGAGCGATCAGGTGCGCCGCAGCGAGACACGGATGAAGCTCGGCATCCCGGAGGATGCTCCGGTCCTGATCACGGTTTCGGCCCTTCAGGGACGGAAGGGGATTGAAAAGGTACTGGACGTGGTCGGGCACCTGAAGCAATCAATACCCGATATCCGGTATATCCTGTGCGGCGACGGGAACAACAAGGACCGTGAGGCCTTCCATGCAAAGGTGGCCGCTCTCGGGATCGTGCCGAACGTGCATTTTATGGGCAACCAGAAGGACGTATCGGGGTTCTACAATGCCGCGGATCTTTTCGTGTTCCTGCCCGAGTTCGAGGGATTCGGCATCGTTGCGCTCGAGGCCATGGCAAGCGGGCTTCCCCTCGTTGTATCGCAGGGCAGCGCCTTCCCTGAGATCCTCGCCGAAGGCGGCGGGGTCATGGTGGATCCGGACGCACCCGCAGACATTGCCAGGACCATACAGGCACTCCTGCAGGACCATGAACGAAGATCGAAGATGGGAGCAGCGGGACGCGCGGTGGTCGAGAAAAAGTATTCCTGGGACGCTGTCGCGTCGCAGTTGGAAGCGATCTTTAGGGATCAGCTCAGGAGCTGAGTGGTCGTATTCGTAAGTCTGGTGAAGTATCGGCGCCCTTTTCGTTCTCTTTATTTTATGTCATTCCCGAGGATTTAATCGGGAATATGGTTTTGCATGAATAAGTGCTTTCATGCTACAGGTTTAAACGCAAACCATATCCCCGATAGAGACATTCGGGGATGACGGATAAATATAATAACGTAATCGTATTTATGAATTTGTATACTGAGGACCGGTATCACTATGCAAAAGATCACCGCTGCCATCATAACCTTTAACGAAGAGCACAGGATAGAGCGATGCCTGAGGAGCCTGGACTGGGTGGATGAGATCGTTGTCATCGACTCATTCAGCACCGACCGCACCGTCGACATCTGCAAGCGCTATACGCAGACGGTATTTCAGCACGCCTGGCCGTACAACTATTCCGAGCAGAAAACAAAGGCCCATGAATATGCGTCTCATGACTGGATATTGTTCATTGACGCTGACGAGGTCGTAACGAAAGCGCTGCGGGACGAGATCATTGTCTTGTTCAAGGCAGGCCCAACTGCCGATGCTTTCGGTATCCCGCGCAGAGAGTATTTTGGCGGTAAATGGATCAAGGCGGGCGGCTGGTACCCCCAGTACAAGACCATCTTGTATCGGAAGTCCATGGGAGAATGGGTGAACCCGATCCACGAGAAATTCGTGACGCGGGGAAGAACGGAACATCTCATGAATCCCATCCTGCACGACGGTTATGCGAACTTCAAGACCTTCATGGACAAGTTCAATGTCTATAGTTCGCTGGAGGCAGAGAGGACCTTTCAGGAAGGCCGCCGCACGAAGTTCAGTTTACTGAAGGCCGTGTTCAAACCGCTTGAACGTTTTTACGGAAGGTTCATCAGACATCGGGGCTACAAGGACGGCGTGCATGGGTTCTATATGGCCGCGGTGATAGCCTTTAACTATTTTCTGGCAGAGTTGAAATTATACGAACGCTTGTATGAAAAACGGAACCAAGAGAACTGGGACGCCGTATATCGCCGGGAAGCCGTGGGATCGGACCGTGATGACACGGGAACAAAATGAAAATCCTCTTTGTGAACAACTTCAGGTACCGGGGCGGGGGAGAGGAGTTCCTGATGGAGCTTCTGCCCGGCCTGATCGGGAAAGGTGTTGTCATCGGGATCGTCTGTCGTCCCAATACCCCGCTCGCGACGATGTTCAAGGATATGCCGATCGAGGTCTATCCTATCGAGAAGTCGGGACTGAGCGGGATCAGCTCATTTTTTCAGATCGCTCGGATCATCAAACACAAGGGCTACGATATTGTTTGTATTCAACGGGGCCATGATATTCTGCAATCCTGGATTGCATCGCTTTTATCCAATCGTCGGCCAAAGCTCATTTTTATTGTTCATGTGGCGGATTTTATCAACTCCCGGTATCTTCTCGGCCGCATGCACAGAGTTGTGACGATATCCCGTCATATTGCGCAGAAAATCCGCTCCTTTTCTCCCGGACTGTCAGACAGGATATCGATCATACACCACGGCATCGACCTCGCCGCGTTCAATGCCTCAAGGAGCCTAACGGGCTTCATCCGGAAGCGATTCGGTCTCACGGATGATACGCCGATCGTCAGTTCTTCTGGAAGCATGTGGAAGAACCAGATCGAATTTCTGGACGCGCTCGTCGAGATCAAAAAGGAAATATCCGGGGTACGGTATCTGCTGCTAACACCCCTGGCCCCCATACCGCAACTTCAGGCGTTTAAGGACCGGGCGGTCGAACTCGGGATCTCGGACTCCATTCTCTGGCTGGACACGTTGCCGAAAAGTGACATGCCGTCCTATTTCGCTGACATTGATATTGCGATCAGCACCTTCAGGAATGAGGGATTCGGTCTCTGGGTCGTGGAAGCACTGGCAATGGGGACGCCGGTCGTTGCCTTTGATGGCGGAGGAGTGCGTGATTCTCTTGAAGGATGTCCTGCGGGCGTCCTGGTCAGGAATGGCGCACAGGAAATGGCGGCAGAGGTCGTCCGAATATTAAAAGACAGGGAAGTCAGAAGACGCATGTCTGAAGCCGGTCCGAAGTGGGTAGCCGAAAGGTTCAGCCGGGAGCGGATGGTGGATGAATACTTTCAGTTTTTTAATTCGCTTGTTAAAAAACAGTAGCTACTCAGGTCAAAATCTGTTAGCCGCGAAAGAACGCAGAGAACACAAAGAAAAGCAAAGAAGGGTTCATCTCAAGATTGGGATCTCTGACAGCCTAAGATCTGCCGAATTAACTCAAGGAGCATGAATATGATTGCGATAAGCGAACTGTGCGACGTTGTACGAGAAACGGGCTATGCCATTCATGTTTATCATGGACATGGGCATCTCGAAAAGGTGTATGAAAATGCGCTGGCAAACCG